>JAEOUN010000059.1 GCA_016839245.1 Candidatus Thorarchaeota archaeon | reverse complement strand
GTGAAATCTCTGGTCCAATATTCCTCCTAAAGATGACTCCCGCAATTAAGGCCGCTAACCCTCCAATTAAATAGAGATTCTTCCACGAGGAGTCTAGAGATTCCGCTTTTGGCTTGTAAATGTTGAACCGTCCGATAGGTGATTGATCTCTATCTGTCAGTTTCAATGCTCGTTCGCCTCCGATTGAACTCGTTCTGTTGTTTTTTGAATCTCATTCTCATTGAGGTCTACTCGGAGACTTCCACCCTCGCCGATGACTTCAAGAATAATTCCTTCTGTGAATGTAGCATGAATAAGTCTACCAATTGTTCCTTCAATGAGTGCGCTATCACTATCAGTCAAAGTAATGTTTCTTAGTTCACTTCTCGACTTGAGTTCGATAGAGAAGATTCGATCTTTATCATCTGTCTTGTTTTCCATTGTAATTGCCTTGCGTCAATGAGGCACTCAAAATGGTGATTAGTTTTATTTGATGTCAATGCTTAGACGTAAGTATCAGTATGAATCTTTAAGCATCGGTGGTTAAAAATGCGAACTGATGAAGGGATTGAGAAACTGTTCTTTGAACTCGCAAGTGAGAACCGACTTGGAATACTAAATGAGCTTCAGATGCATACGCACAAATTGCAGGAAATCTCCCATATCCTAGATGTGACAGCAACCGAGGCTCTTAGACAGGTTCAACGTCTTTGTGATGCTGAGCTTATTAAGAAACAATCCGATGGTACCTACACGACTACACAATTTGGCAGACTGGTAATGCAGCTTTCTTCCCCCTTGGAGTTCATCTCAAAACACAAGCAGTATTTTTCAACACATGACATAATGTGTCTTCCCTACCAGTTCATAAATAGGATCGGTGAACTCTCACATTCGACTTTAGTCATGGCCACAATTGAAAATCTGAATCGGGGACAACGTCTGTTCACTAAGGCTGAGCAATATGCATGGGGACTAGCAGAAGGAATAATCCCTGAGCCAATGGGCCCAATCATGGACGAAAAGCAGCATCAAGGTCTGGATATCAAAATGCTTGTTCCAAATACCTTTCCAATTCCTGCCATGACTGAATCTAATGTTGAGGTAAGGAGTCTCACAGACCTGCCATTGACTATCGCGCTCTCGGATAAAGGAGCTCTTGTATGCTTTAGATTCATTGAAGGCAGAATTGACTATGCTGGTTTTTCTGGAAATGATCCGACATTCATGAATTGGGCAAGAGACCTCTTCCTCTACTACTGGGAAAAGGCGAAGTGAGAAAATAGATTTCTATTATTAGTTCAGAAGTAAAAACGGATGATATGAAAAAAAATCATGAGGTTTAATTGTACTCACGAGGAGATAAAAACGAGATTTGCTGATTAAATGGATTTACATCATCGTTAGGAAATTCGAGTTGATAAAGATGCCTTTGAAACAGATCGCAACTATGTTTGTAGTTATTGGAATTCTTTTTTCGTTTGGTATGGTGTCCGCAACGACTCCAATTCAAGTTGCAACATCTCATGAAAGTGAAATAATAGTAGCAGCAGGAAATATTTCAGGCTTCGCTTGGTCTTCGGATGGTACTCGTTTGGCATACGTAAAGCATCTCGATGGTCAATCGTGGGGTGAGCTCTGGGTCTGTGACTGGGATGGATATTCTGTGACCAACCATCAATTGCTCTATTCTGAGATTGAAACGAACGGTCTACTAGACTGGCAGGGTGATTGGATACTTCTTAGAATTAGACATGAGAATGGGGATCCAACAGAATACTATGGTCGAGGAGAGCTCTGGAAGATACGCGATGATGGAACTGAGCTAACTCAAATCACATTTACCTACACTGATGGCATAAAATCCACTGAAAACGGATATTATATCTTCCGAGGAAGTGCTGGTTGGGGAAGATTCGTGCCCGGAACTGACCTCGTCTATTTCTCAGCCCATAATGGTAATGGGTGGTGGAAAGCTTACACATGTAATGCTGATGGCACAGATGAGTGGACTTTGATAAGCGGGTCAACATTTTCATTCACTATTGGTATGTCCCCCAAGGGTAACAAGCTAGTTTGGGGTACGAGCTGGTACTGGGATGAGCCTACAACACTCTTATCGAGTGATGTGGATGGTTCACACACTGTGACAATGAAAGAATTCTCATTCAAGACGAGTCCCTTAGTGTTGGCAGATGGAGATACTGTCTTGTACAACTGTCCTGACGGGAATATTGGTGCAATCCAAGTTGATGGATCTAATGAGCGTTTCATAGTCGAAGATGAGTACAGTAATTTCTTGGTCAATTACAATCCTGTTGATGGGCAATCATTCCTCATGCGAAGTAACAATACTTCAGATGGTAACACCCACATATTCAGTGTTGATGCTGAGGGCACGAGTGTTGTTCAGCTCACAGATGGTCCCTATAATGATGATACTGCCATGTACTCTCCAAATGGGCATAACTTGGCATATAGACGACTCCCTGTTTCAGAAAATGTATCCTATGAGCTAGTCATTACATGGATTGGTATGCAGATTAGAGACCTACCATCCGCCTCAATCAGTATGCTACTCGTAGGTGATGAATCCGAAAATATAATCAATGCAACAATCACTATTGGTCTGTACTCCAACGGAAACTACACAGGTATTGGTTATCACCAAGAGTTACTTCATATTTCCAGTGAGGAAACTCATTCTCGCGCGGTTGGATTGGGATACGATGAGATGCAGGAGCATTCGTTCATCTGCACTACCCAAGGGAATGTGACTGATGACCTTCAAGATCCAAATATAATAAGCAGCCGCAAATACGCTGCATGGACTGAATCGGAGTGGTATGGAACTTGGAGAGGTCCTATCTCAAAACAGAACATCACCGATGCCATTCTTTTTGGTGACATTATCAAGTTCGAGAAACTGAGAGTGTATTTCAATGATGGAAGCTCTGTCTTGTGCGGTCCGCAAGTCATTACCCTGTCTGCTTACTTAACAAAGACAGGAGAAACGTATGAGACACATTTCTATATTGCAACCTCAGACGATGAAGGAGTCACTATTGACAATAATGTGGTAACAATCTCCATACGATATCCTGAATATGTCCCTCCAATCGTTACCACTACTATAATTACCATCATTGTCGTAGTTGCAGTGGTCGCAATTGGACTCTATCTGAAAAGTCGATTCATAAAACCGGAATACCAAGATGAGTTTGTTCAGTACTTTTGAGCCAATAAATGGCAATAAGAGGAAGGATTTTTTGACCAAGGGTTTTCAGGTCTCATGACTCCTATGGTCTAGATATTCAGACATCACTCAGAAACCTGCAGAATAATCCCATGTAATAGTGTGTTCATTACCCGAAAAATGATCTTTGGTGTGGAAAAGAGGCCAAATTAATAAGAAGGTTAGATTTCCTGCCTATGCCGGGAAATCATTTTGATAACAAAAAGCAAGTTGAGTGCAATACTATTCATTGTCGCAACGATTCTTATGATATTACAAGTAGGACTGAGCTATCTGGTATCTGAGAGTGTGCTAGTAATTCCGCGCATTGTTATATCAATAGCAGGTCCGATACTGTCTGTTCTCTTTCTTGTTGGTGCTTACTATGCATTTCATCGAAAGACAGTGTCAGGACAATATATGACAACATATCGTGGGTACTTTGAAGAAGCGAAGTATGAAGGTATGCAGATAGGATGTTGTTGCGGGTGTTTTGGCATAGTACCAGTGCTTGCCTTCCTAATCCTAGGTGGGTCTCTGCTCTTCTCAGGGGACATTGAGGTCTTTCTGGTCTTTCTTCCTGGATTTGCAGGTGGTATTATCGCTATGATTGCTGGGGCTCTGGCTTGGGTCTAATTCAAAGTATGCAAAAATGAACATCTAATTAGAGAATCTAGTAAGATTCACTTGAGTTGTATCGACTCGTAGTTTCGGTTGTTTTAATAATGCAGTCATTAGTTGGACTTGCTATTATTGCAGTTGTGGCTGCAATTCTGATTCTTTTGTTTGTAATTCTATTTGGAGTGGTGATAGGGTATCGAGATGAGATCGTTCAACGAAGATTGGATCTCTATGCAAAAGCTGTGTTTATTCTTGTCATTACTGCTGTCATGTCCTATCTATTCATGTCTGGTGACATTGGTCTTATTGACCTCTTTTCATATGGATTATTGATTGTTCTTCTTATATCATGCATTGACTGGTCGAGATTAGGGAAGGAGAAGAGTGATGAATACCAGAAGAAAGAGGATTGACAGACACACTTTGCAGAAATTTTAACCTCCATCTGCTTCTCTTGCCTATATTGCCAAGGATTAGCGTCAAAGATCTCTCGGGCTCTGATAATTTTCTAAGAAGCCTAAACTGTCCTCGGACAACACTATGAATTATATGGTGCCATGGTTGCTTTGGTCTATAGTACAATTTATAAAATAGGTTATTGATATAATAGAAGGAATTTGGAGTTGAGTTTGATGAGTAAGAAAGTGTATATCCTAACAATAAGCATTGGTACAGTCTTATGGGTCCTAGACGCATTATTTGGATGGTTGTCTATGCTAATAGGCGGATTTCCAGGGCTTATTTTAGTATCTATCATTGTGGGCATGCTCGCAGCAAATTGGAAAGATGGCGTTATCTCCATCCTCATAATAAATGTCCTGGGCGTCGTGATCGCAGGAGTCCTTGCTTTCTATATATTCCCTGACTGGGATTCAGTTGTTGCTGACAATCCATTTACTAGTATCATCCTGATGATTTTATACCCATTCGTAAACGGCTATTCTGTGGCAGTCTATCATGAGTACTATTATTATTTGTTAAATAATAATCCGGATTTAATCAGTAACGACCCATTCATCCAAGGAATCTTTTCTATGACTCCTATCTACTATCTTACCTCTCTGGTCATAGCTGCAATTGGTGGTCTTGTTGGGAATCGACTCAAACCCTACCTTGAAAGTCGTTTCTCATCATCTTCCGGAGTAGCTAAAACTGTACCCTCTGCACCAGGTAATCCTCCAGACTCTCAAGATAGTGCAGATCAATAAAAGCAGACTGTCATGACTGTAATTAAATGAAATTGAAATAGAAGATGCATTTAGTAGTTCATCAATAATCATGAATGGATTGCATTCCAAGCAATCTCACATGCTTGCTTGATATTATCTTCATCCATTTTGATTATCCCGACTTGATGGTACCCCAGAAGTGTGATGATAGGGACATAGGAGACTGCAGTCAATATAGGTAAAGGCAGTGCCTTAATCGTCTTCTCTTTGATTCCACGCTTGAAAAGACCATCGACTGCCTGGAAGAGTTCAAAGTCCTCAGCCTTGACGTTCCTCATCATTGTTGTCCGTTC
>JAEOUN010000058.1 GCA_016839245.1 Candidatus Thorarchaeota archaeon | reverse complement strand
TTTAGTGTCCATGTATCATTTCCCAGAGGCTTTGTTCGTCCTTTACAACTTCTTCTGGAAGTTGAAATACTCTGCCACCTGACATTTGAGCAATCAGATAGATTCTACAAGTGCGTTCTACAAGATTGACCAGATGTAATGCATTCTTCAGCGTTTTTGCAATGCAGACAACCCCATGATTAGCAATCAGTGCAGCGCTTCTGTCTTTAATCGCTTCGACAACAGCTACACTCAGTTCTTTGGTACCTGGCATATAGTATTTGGTGACTTTAACATCAGCTCCCACCTTCAGTACTGTTTCATCAATAATAGGAGGAAGAGATTCGTGCTTGATTGCCATTGCAGATGCATAGATGCTATGTGTGTGAACTATGGCATTGGCATCAGAACGGTTATTGTATAATGCAAGATGCATTTGCCATTCCACACTAGGATTTCGTTCACCTTCAATCACTTTTCCGTTCAGGTCCATTACAACCATATCTTCAAGAACCATTTCAGTATACCAAATAGAACTCGGTGTAATTACTACATAATTGTCAACACGCATACTAACATTGCCTGAAGATCCAATGACTAAGTCGTTCTTCACCAGCTGTTGACAAATGTCAAGTATCTCCTTTTTTACATCCTCATACATCTTTATTCACCATTACAATACATTCGTGTCCATTGGAACAATAGGAGTTGTAAACTTGAACCCTTTCATATGGACTATTAACATCTCTCCATTGAACCATGTTCTTGGCAACATCATCATGTAGGAACACTAATCAATTCTGATAATGGCACAGGTAACAGCCTTAGATAGACCACTCACTGCGTGCAGTAGAACATTAACACGTATACAAGTACATTGGCCAATATCTCTGACCACTTACAAGATGACTGTGTTCTAGGGTATCCTTCCCCGTAAGAAACGTTAGTTTGCGGCACAAACCACGATGCAGGTCAAAGATTGTCCATGTCTTATATTCATTCTATGTATGTTAATACATGTGAATTACAATGTCCGATTCTGCAATTGTATTAACAAATCTAACAAAACAGTTTGAAGATGTTACAGCAGTAGACAACCTCAATCTTGAGATTCATTGGGGTGAGCTGTTTGGCATCCTCGGACCAAATGGTGCAGGGAAGAGCACTACTGTGAACATGCTCAACACGTTGCTGGAACCAACTGAAGGAACCGCAACACTTGATGGACATGATATAGTCTATGATCCTGCAGGAATTCGTGAGATAATTGGAGTATGTCCCCAAGAACCAGCATTCTATCAATTTCTCACTGGTAGAGAGAATATCGAACTCATAGGGAAGATGCATCTTGTTCCTAAAGATGTTCTGAATCAACGTATCCGAACGATGGTCGAGAAAATGGAGATGGAAGATCATATCGACCGACGAGCTGGAAAATATAGCGGAGGAATGATTCGAAAGATCAGTATGCTTATGGCATTGATCAATGATCCAAAAATTGCTTTACTTGATGAACCAACGGTAGCTATGGACCCAAAGGCGCGTCGAGCTGTCTGGGATTATATTATCGATTTGAAGAAACATGGAAAAGCCATTATTCTAACAACGCATTACATAGAAGAAGCACAAGAACTCTGCGATCGTATTGCCATTATTGATGAGGGTAAACTCATCGAGATTGGTCCACCTGATGAATTGATTGAACGACATCATGTTAAGAATCTGGAAGAAGTATTTTTGAAATTGACTGGGAAGAAACTTAGGGAGGCGGTGTAGAGATGAATATGCAGAGAATATTGACTCTAGTAAGAAAGGATCTGAAGAAGACTTACAGGGAACCAGCAGTGTTATTCTTACTGATAATATTCCCATTGACTGTAACCTTAGTATTTGGATTAGCCTTCGGTGGGATAGGAACTGGGACTTCATCATCATTTGATATCGGCCTTTTGAATCTAGATAGCACCAGCACAAACTCAGGATGGAGCATTTCATTTGTCCAGAATTTGACAGAATCAGGTATTTTTGTAATCAATGATTATGATAGCAACACAACAGGACAAGCTGCTCTCTTGCAAGGAAATCTTGATGCGTTCATAGTAATTCCCGAAGGATTTGGTGATAGCATTGTATCATACTATAATGCTCCTTTGAATCCGAGTCTTTGGACAAATACAACCATCGGCCTTTATGTTGACAGCGGCTCACTAATGGCGATTTCAGCAATTCCACCTCTAGTACAGGAAGCAATGATGAAGACGGTCTTTGGAAATGATGCTACAGCAATTGGTCTTCCAGTTGAGATTGGTAATCCATTATTGGTTCAGTCGAGTACCCTCACTCAATGGGACTTCATGGCTCCTGGCATCTTTGCATTCGCAGCAATATTCCTTACAATGATTGTCGCTCAGACAATGACAGTTGAGAGAGATGAGGGGCTGTTGAGAAGGCTAAAGACAACTCCAGTATCTTCGACTGAATACATGGTCAGTCAGACGATATCGTACATGATCATTGCTATGTTGCAGGTAATTTTGGTCTTAGTATCATCATTTCTTATTGGATACAGACCGGCGACGGGACCAGCTGGAATAGCATTCACCTTTGTAATCGCACTTGCGTTTTCACTGGTTGCTGTTGGTTTTGGCCTGATTTCAGCGACACTTTCTAAATCTGCAGAGTCCGCAACAGGTATCAGTTTCATATTCATCATGCCACAGATGTTCTTGGGAACATTCATGCCTTTGGGTGGAGTTACCGAATCTATTTCAAAATTCATCCCAAGTAAATACATCACTGATGCCTTGACAACACTGTTTCTCAGAGGAGCTCCAATCACAACTCCAGCAATTTGGTTTGACTTAGCTATCGTGGCAATTGTTGGAATATTATTAGTTTTAGTAGGAATCATCCTCTTTGAGAAGTATGGTACTAAATAAGAGCCCTTGTAAAGGGCTCCATCTTTTTATTAGGGAAGTATAACAAAGATGAATTTGTGTGTAACAGATGAGGTGATTGTTTGAATTCTAAGGATTCAATGACAGATGAAGATATGATGGAAAAAGCAAGACAACTTCTATTACTCACCGATTTAGTTGAGAAGTATCCTCAAGTAGTGGCACGCAGAGTATCAGGACTCATCTATATCCTAGTCGGTGGTGGAATATCATTTGCCACTCTAATATTCATGTTCCTTCAGAATATTCTTGGGCCTGGAAATCCTCTTATAGTGAATGTAGGATTTGTTCTTCTAAGCCTTATCTTATCATGGGCGGTAGGATTTAGACTGATCATTCCCTTGACGCGTTCATATCAAAAAGAAGCCGCACCTTCAGCCGGAGATTCAAGAATCTATATGATTTGGGGAGGACTTGGGATAGCAATAGTCATAGCTTCGTTTATTACATTTCAACAAGGATTTCCAAATCTTTTTGCACCTAGTCTTCAGGTAATAATGTCCATTGGATTCGCGATTAACTATCTTCTTGGAAGAAAACAAGAAGGTGGATTTGATTTCTTCACCAGAGAACATCTCTACTTTTCAATCGTAATCCTTCTGAGTGCAATTCCTATGTTGGTCTTTCCAACTCTGGCATATCTGATACTCGTCGTCGTCAATATGGGCGGAATATATGTCATTGGAATCTACATGATGATATCTGCTGAACGACTTCTTTTGGAAAGTAAGGGGCAGGGATAGATTTGAGTCTTGATGGGGACCTTCTATCATCCTTGGTAGAATTGATGGAAGAAGATCGTGAAACCATGGTCCCCACTCGTTTATCCATACTAATCTATCTTTACTTCACACAAAATGCAAATTTCACAGTGCTTCAGAAAAAGCTTGGATTAACATCAGGGAATCTATCGAGCCATCTAAGAAAATTGGAAGAGATGAATCTTATTCGAATTTCAAAAAGATTTGTAGAATTGAAACCTACAACAATTGTTGTTTTAACTCAAAATGGTGCGACACGTGTAAGAAACCATATGCTTCGTATGCGAGAGTTGGTTTCAAAAGTGATTGAGAATGAAGAACAAGAGTCAGAGAATTGATTGTTGTTACTCTAGAATTGGGTACATCTCCCATGTCTTTCTTTATCTAATTCTTTGACATAAGATGGAAAATGATTGGAGAAACATCTATTTCATCGCAATCATAATTCATCTAATTTACTTTAGAAACATGTACACTACAGGATACACATGGATCATATGATCGTACAATTGTTTCGAGTTTGTGTCCAATTATTTTCGAATTTTTCTCACCCTGTTGTAGTAGTCCTTCAGTCATTCTCTGCAGATCGGCTTCGAGAATTGGAAGAAACATAGCAGTGGGAGTGATGATATCAGCACCTTTGACTTTTCCATTCTTATCAATGCTAATTGTATATGCCAACATTCCACGAGGAGCTTCAGTCATCGAAACACCAATTCCAGCCTTAGTAATAACTGGTTTGATTCTTTTTTCATTTGGTTTCAAAGACTTCATTAAATCATATATCATGGTTTCTGCACGATTGACAAAATAGACGAGTTCGATGGCCTGTGCAAAATTATTGGACATTGGATTGTTTGCATCGAGATATTCAATATACATCTCAGCGAGCTCCTTTGCTCTACCGAGCATTCCTCCGCCAAATATTTTGTATCGAGATAATGCCCCAGTCATGAATGGTTTTTCATTGTAATGGCTATGTTTGGCAAAGGAATGGCTTACAACACTCTCTTGAATACGCATCTTATATGCATCAATCTTGAAATTACTACCATCAGATGCATGAACAACGTTTCCAAACATTGTATAGGAACCGTCATACGGTTTCAATGCAAGATGTAATCGTTCAGCATCTACTTCAGGCCAATTTCTATAGCTCACTAGTGTTTCTAATGCTTGCTCTGATTCATTCTGCAGCCTTAGAAGTCGAAATCTGAGAGTTTCGAGATTCTTCTTAGATGGTAACTTACCAAAACCTCCGATTAGGACATTCTCCTGATGAATATAGCGTGATCCAATTATTGTTTGAATGTCTGCTCCAATATCCTTCAATGCCATTCCAGCAGAAAGAATAGCAGGGTAATCTTTTGCCATTGAAAAAGCATCTGAATAACCAAGAAAATCCGGCAGAACAAGAAGAAACAGATGAAGCGCATGACTTTCAATATAGTCACCAATATACAATAATTCACGAAGTTTGACCGTTTGATCTGTGGGTGTCAAGCCAATTGCCCGCTCTGCTGCTTGGACTCCAGTAATCTTGTGAGCAGCAGCACAGAATGAGCAAACTCGAGGAAAAACTGCAGTGGCTTCTTCCACTGGCTTTCCGAGAGTAATTGCTTCGAAGTATCTTGGCCCTTCAAACACGTTGACTTGTGAAACCTCAACTTTCTTTCCATTATGACGAACTTCGATGCCAGCTTTGCCTTCGATTCTTGCAATATGATCAATACTGATAGGTCGTGTAATGGTCTTAGATGGTTTCTTTTTCTGGGATGCTGACATTATTTTGCGCCTCCATAGATCTTCTTCAACATGGGTTCAAGATTAGGATTATGAGCACCAAAGATACGAAGACGATGATGTACCTGTTCCTCTGAGAGCCCCTTATTCTTGAAGGTTAAGGCTAATGAATCAAACCAGGCAATATCATGAGGAACAGGGCCACGACATCCAATACAAGGAACATTAAATGTTATACAACGAGCTTTGCATCCTGCCGTGGTGACTGGTCCCAAGCAAGGTTCGCCGCGCTCTATTAATATGCAGGGATTTCCTGCAAGACGACACTCAGAACAGACAGGGTAGTCTTTTGGTTCTGGAAAGGTCCCGAAAAGAAATGCAGAGATGAAGTAGAGTATTTCATCTTCTTCAGGCGGACAACCAGGCAAGTAATAATCAACATCTACATGTTTTGAAATTGGAGTCGCCTGAATACCTTCCATGTTAATTTTGGATTCCCCATAGACCTTTGAATAAAGAGCATCATAGTCCAGCTCACCATCAGCCCAGCTCTGAACGCCTCCATTTACGGAACACGCACCAAGAGCAACAAGTATTCTAGAATGCTTACGAATCTCCATCAATTCATCCAGGTCTTTCTTCGTGGAAACTGATCCCTCTACGAAAGCAACATCGACATCAGCAGGCATCTTACTGGCACTAGATAACATATAGAAACTCTCAAAGCTGACAGTATTAGCAATCTCCATTATCTTTTGAACAGTAGCTAGTTTTAGCTGGCAACCATAACAAGAAGTAAGAGCGAAAACTCCTACTCGAGGTCTGCATTCTCCATCGCATCCATCTATCACTGTCATCTTAGATCAACCCCGGTATACTTGTAATGGCATAATAGTCAAACACAGGTCCATCCTTACAGGCGTATTTGAAACTTGTAGCAGTACCAATAT
Source organism: Candidatus Thorarchaeota archaeon (assembly GCA_016839245.1). Next base: position 115,806 of record JAEOUN010000058.1, on the reverse strand, counting down.
TGCAGTGTCCACATTTACCTACGCCACATTTCATACGACGTTCAAGTGTAACGAAGATATATCGTGGATCATATCCACGAGCAATGAGTTCCTCAAACATACCCTTGTACATTGCTGGAGGACCACACATTGCTACAGCGCAATTGTGAGGATTTACATTGACCTTATCAAAATGCGCAGTGGCTCGACCTTGAAGACCTTTGAAATCAGGATCACGAGTTGCTGTTTGAACAATAGAAATGTTTTCAGCTGTAGCTATATCTTTCATAGCTTCAAGTTCTCTTTTGAAAAGTAGTTCATTTCCATACTTTGCACTGTTGATGATAGTGATGTTTCCAAATAACCATCGATTGTCTAATGCATAGAGAAAGACCGACCTGAGAGGAGCCATTCCTAATCCTGCAGCAACAAGTAGAAGGTCTCTATTATGAAACTGCTCCATTGGAAAACCATTTCCATAAGGACCTCTAATTCCAACAAGGGCACCAGGTTCTAGCTTGTGTATTTGAGACGTGACCCTTCCTGCATTTCGAATACATAACTCAAAGAATCCCATCCTTCTAGCAGAAGAACATATTGAGATGGGCACCTCACCAAGTCCAAGAAGAGAAACCTCAACAAATTGACCAGGTTTGAAACGCCAATTCATTGCAATCTCGGAGTCTTCAAATCGAAAGAGGAAGAGCTTGTCATTGTCGGATAAATCATATTTTCTGAGAAGTCGGCATTTGGCCGTATCATAGATATTTTCCTTTCCTTCATCACGCATCTCAATAGCTGTCACATTAGGTACCTCCTTGATAACCAGCAATCTCCATCAGATTCTTCTTGAACTGAATTTCAGCAGGGCAAAAGTACGTACATCGTCCACATCCAACACAAAATGATGTAGTAGTCGCCTTACAATAGGAGTTCTTGCATTGATAGCGATTATGAAATCTATCTTGTTTTGATTCACGGAAGTTGTGACCGCCTGCCACTAGACCATGCGATCGGAACTGACATGAATCCCAGAAGCGCACTCTTTCACCAGTTCTACCATTTATTGTTGGAATATCTTGGACATCATAACACTTGCAAGACGGACATGTTAGTGTGCAGTTACCACATCCAAGACATTTATCGCTCTCACGTTTATACATGGGATGGTTCAATCGAAGCTCCATGAAATAACGAAGGTTGTCCCAATTCCCTTTTGTAACAAACATCGAGGCCCGTTTCTCCTCAAAATTAGACATGAATTCAATATCATCGGGAGTGACCTCACTAAAGAGTTCTTTTTCATAGGGATCAACAAGTTTGTGCCCAACCACTGTTCCAACGCGAACAAGATAGCCATCAGGAAGCTCGTGAAAGAATAAATCAAAACCTGCGTCAACAAATTCTACACGCCTTACGTTGCAGAAACAATACTCATCCGGAAGACACGATAGACCGATTATGATTCCGTTTTCACGACGAATTTTGTAGAATGGATCAGGTTGATCATCAAGAAATTTCGAGTCCATTATTCTAAGCGCGACAATATCACAGGAATGTACACCAAATAGAATCTGTTTTTTGTTAGAGGGAGTATTCTCATAAAGCTCCACCTTTCTCGTGTCAAAGGTGAAGAGGACTTCTCGTTCTGGATAAAAGAAATGACGTGGAGGACGAATTGTTCGATGATAATCGAATGCAACATTCTTTACATCATCGACCTCGCGGAAATCGTAGAACTTCTCTGAAATCTTATGAGGAGCATAGAGAATTCCTATCTTTTTGAGTTTCTCAAGAAACTCGTAAGTATTTTGTTTAGAGATCTTTACGTACCTCAAGAAAATCTACACCTCATAGCAGTGCATGGTCAACGAGCATATTGATTAAACAACCATTAATAAAATGGAAGATGTGGATATAGAATTAGAACACGTGTTCTTATTAATTTGCACTCTAAATGCCAAGACAGAAAGATTATATCGGCCCGGGATTGATGCCGCTGTCACTACTGGACACCGGAGTATGTTCCTATGACCAGCGAGGCAGCCAATAAATCAGAAAAGAAAGCAAAGCCCACAGATGTACTCATCATCGGTGGAGGAATGGCAGGAATCAATGCCGCTTTAGGACTTGGAGATGGAGGACACCATGCTCATATCATCGAGAGAACTGTCAACATTGGTGGAAACTATGTTGCAATTTACAAGATTTTCCCAGCTCTGGAATGTTCAGCGTGCGTCATGACTCCACTTACGTCCTTTGTCGGTAAACATCAAAACATCACGATTCACGCATTGTCAACCGTCGAGAGAGTTGAGGGAGAAGAGGGTGATTTTACCGTCACTATTCGAAAGAAGGCAAGATATGTCGATGAAAACAAGTGCACAGGATGTGGGCTCTGCGTACGTTCTTGTCCTGTTGAAGTGCCAAATGAATATGATTTCGGGCTCTCTCTGAGAAAAGCAATCTATTTCAATTTTAGTCAGCAAATCCCTCTAGTAGCAACACTTGATCGAGAGTCGTGCATTGGATGTGGGACTTGTGCTGCCGTTTGTCCTCAGGGATGTATTGATTATACTGATGAAGACAAAGTGTACGAACTTCATGTTGGATCGATAATTGTTGCGACTGGATTTGAAGAATACAAGCCATTAGACTATGGAGAATATGGATATGGTGTCTATCCAAATGTACTCACATCTCTTGAATATGATAGACAAACCCATCCTACGGGACCAACCGACTCACATATGGTACGACCATCAGATGGACGAGAACCTGAGAGAGTTCTATTCGTCAACTGCGTCGGCAGCAGAGATGTGAGAGAGAACATTACAGGCTATAGTCAGCATTGTAACAGAGTGTGCTGTTCATTCGGAGTAAAACTTGCTCAAGTCACTCGGATGCACTATCCCGAAGATCATTGTGAGATTATCTATACATACATGGATATGCGAACTGCAGGGAAGGCACTAGAAGAATTCCTATGGGATACTGAAAAGAACCGTGGTGTTAAATTCATCAGAGGTCGTGTATCTGAGATTCAAGAAGACCCAGACACTCATGATCTTTTTGTGAAGATGGAAGATACTGAAACTGGAGAGATTATTGAATTAGAAAAAATCTCTATGGTTGTTCTCAACTCCAGTTTTAGACCGGGCAAGGACTTTGAGAAACTTGCAAAGATTTTGAAGATCGATATAGAAGAGACCGGATGGGTGAGAGAATTACATCCAAACTATCATGCATTGGAAACAAACCGCCCTGGAATCTTTGTTGCAGGTTGTGCCCATGGACCAAGGGATGGTACAGATACAGTAAATGAGGGAAAAGGTGCAGCAATGGCAGCTCATTCCATTCTACCAATTCCAGTGCCTGAAGTACCTCCAGAAATCCCTCCTGCAGATCTTGGAGATGAGCCCAGAGTCGGCGTCTTCATCTGCCATTGTGGAGGTATTATTGGTAATGAGATTGATGCTCCAGGGCTTGCCGAATGGGCAAAGAATATTCCAAATGTGGTGTTTTCTACAGATTATATCTTCATGTGTTCAGATCCAGGACAAGAGTTGGTGACCAAAGCTATCAAGGAGCACAAATTGAATCGTGTCGTTGTTGGATCATGCTCTCCGCTACAACATGAAGCAACATTCCGTAGTGCAATGGAAGCAGCTGGCTTATCGGGATATTATCTTGTGGGTCCAGTCGGTCTTCGAGAACACCTTGCATTAGTTCACACTCAAGCACCACCCGAGGTTAGACAGGAAAAAGCCCAAGATATGATTAGAAGTGGGGTAGCAAAAGCAGTCAACAACGAAGAAGTGCCCAGAAAGATTGTTGAAGTCACTCGAAGAACAATGGTTGTAGGGGGAGGAGTTTCGGGAATGACTGCAGCTCTCGATATTGCCAGAAAAGGATTTGATATCATCCTTATAGAGAAACAAGGCACCTTGGGTGGCAGGTTAAACGAACTCCATAATTTATTCCCAAAGATGAATTCAGCTCAGGAAATAATAGATGATTTACGTGCGAGAGTTGAGAAAAACAAGCATATCCAAGTGCTGTTTAATTCCAAAGTAGTTGGACGTGATGGCTCTTATGGAAATTATGACATCGAAGTAGAAAATGTGAAGACTGGAGAGAGATCCAATCATCGCATCGGTACAATGGTCATAGCAGTCGGTATGGACACATATGATCCAAAAGAGGGAGAGTATGGCTGGGGTGTAGTCCCCGGAGTAATTTCTACATTAGACTTAGAGAAGAAACTCAAGAATGGTGAACTAAAGAAGACACCAAAGAATCCAGTTTTTATCCACTGTGTGGGCTCTCGGCAAAATCCTGGAGAAGGAAACAGATACTGCTCACGTGTATGCTGTTCTGCTGTAATATCAATACAACATGAACTGAAGGAACTATTTCCAGATGTCAAGATATTCTCAGCGTTCAAGGAACATATTCGACCCTTTGCTAATGGAATGGAAGAGATGTGGCGTGAGAATAGACAAAGTGGAGTAGCCTATCTACGATGGGAACGAGAGAGACCTGTGACTGTTGAGAAAGCTGTGGATAGTGATGAGGCGATAGTTACCATATATGATACACTCTCTCAGGAAACCATCAAGATACGATCAAACATGGTTGTGTTGGCTTTAGGTCTTGAAGCACCACATGATGTGGCAGAATTAACAAAAGCCCTTGGTATTAATCGAGGGCAGGATGGATTTCTATCTGAAATGCATATGAAGTTCAGACCTGTTGAAACCACTGTTCCAGGAGTGTTTTTAGGATGTACTTACGCAAAGAATGTTGCGGACTCTGTTAACCAAGCACGAGGCGCAGCAAGTGCTGCGTCGATTCCACTAAATCTTGGGACAGTAGAGATTGAACTCCTTACGGCGGAAGTTGACGAGGAACTCTGTGTTGGCTGTGACCTTTGTCATTATTCCGAAATTTGCCCTTATGACGCAATTTCCATGATTGAAGTAGAGCCGGGCGTGAAAAAGAGTGTGACAGATGAATTACGATGTGAAGGTTGTGGTGCCTGTGCTGCAATCTGCCCTACAGGAGCAAGAGACCTCAGGTGGTGGCGAGAAGGAAGTTTCCTCAAGGAAATTGAGGAGATGTTAAAGGAGTAGAGGGACTTGGTCGCTCTATCGACACTACGATCAGTGTGGATGGTCTTGAACGATTTTATGGGAGAACTGGAAAAAGAGGGAGTCGTTCTCTCGGATCTTGCCTATGCAGACCTACGGAATTCAAAGATGGTCTTGGAATACCTCAGCTCTTTTGGATCAGAGATACGTGCAGATATAGGAAGCGACACACAACTCAAACTTGAGATTGAAGAAAAAATTCTGATTCTCAAAGACTCACTCCTCATACGTGCTGAAGAGCGAGTTAGTAAAGACTTCAGAAAAGAGTGGGAATTAAAGATAGACCAAGCTCTTGAAAGAAAAATACAGGAAGAAGACAAAGAGTCAAGAATTCCAATTTCTGACATTCCTCGAGAAAAAGATACAGCATTCTTTAGGATTAAATTGCCTGAGAATATACCAGTTGAGGTTGTTTCAGAAATGGCGGAACATTGCCAAGTGAATATTTCTCTGGATGGAGAACGTCATCTGCAAGTAAGTGGGAAAAGGGATTGTGTTCGTGATGCCATGAAGAAACTTGGAGAGCTGTTTTATGGTGAGAATAAACTCTCTTGATGATTAAGCACTAAATGGCGGCACCAATCAGTTTCTCTAGAAATGTGAATGGCTGAAGAATGCACATATTCCAGTGTATTTTATGATTTAAAAAAAATGACAGCTATCAGCAAGGATTTATAGCTCAAAATTTCGCCGAGTATTAAAAGCAGGTTAGAATTCAAATTCCTAGCCTGTTCAAATCAGAAAGGAGTCATCCAATCCACGAAGAGGGTGCGCAGAGAATGGTATCAGTCGCCAGAAAGATACTTTCTGAACATATTATGTCAGGGGACACTTCACTTCACCCTGGCGATGAAATCGGATTGAAGATCGATAGAACATTGACACAAGATGCTACAGGAACAATGACTTATCTTCAATTTGAAGCGATGGGACTGGAAAAGGTTCGAACTGAGTTATCAGTTTCTTTTGTTGATCATAATACTTTACAGTCTGACTTCAAAAATCCTGATGATCACTTGTACTTACAAACAGTTGCTGCAAAGTACGGGATTATTTTTTCAAGACCAGGAAATGGAATATGTCATCAGGTATTCCTAGAGAGATTTTCAAAACCTGGAAAGACACTCATTGGTTCTGATTCGCATACTCCAACTGCAGGTGGAGTTGGTATGATAGCAATCGGAGCTGGAGGCTTGGATGTTGCTGTTGCAATGGGTGGAGGAGCTTACTACCTAAAGACTCCGGAGATAGTCGGTGTAAAACTTCTTGGAAAGATGCCTGAATATGTTTCAGCAAAAGATGTAGTCCTTGAGGTCCTAAGAAGACTTGGAGTCAAAGGCGGCGTAGACAAAATTCTGGAATACTTTGGACCGGGTATCAAGGAATTAACTGTTCCTGAACGAGCTACAATAACCAACATGGGTGCGGAAACAGGAGCAACAACATCAGTTTTTCCATCTGATGAGATAACAAGAAAATTTCTAGAAATGCAACAAAGAGAGCAGGATTGGGTAGAGATACCCGAAGCATCAGAAGAGGACTTTGAACAAGTCGTAGTTATTGACTTAAGTAAACTTGAGCCTTTGGTCGCAAAACCACATTCACCAGAGAATGTTGTTCCACTCTCAGAATTAGTTGGTCTGAAAGTCGACCAAGTTGCAATTGGTTCATGTACAAACTCGTCACTCAAAGATATGCTCACCGTGGCAGCTTTGTTGAATGGGATGAAAATCAGTCCCCATACATCATTAGGTGTCTCTCCTGGTTCAAGACAAGTTCTTACATATCTTGCAGAGAATGGTCAACTTGCAGATATGATCTCTGCAGGAGCACGAATTTTGGAAAGTGCATGTGGACCTTGTATTGGAATGGGTTTTGCACCTCCAACAGCTGGAGTTTCATTGAGAACTTTCAATCGTAATTTTAAAGGAAGAAGTGGGACGCTTGATGCAGATGTCTATCTCGTCAGCCCCGAAGTTGCTGTAGCAGCAGCAATATTTGGAGAGATGACCCATCCTAAGAAATTGGGTCCTGTACCTAAGATTGAGATGCCAACACAAATTGAAATTGATGACTCGATGATTATTCAACCCTCAGAAAAACCCGAAGATGTCGAGATTATCAGGGGACCAAATATCGTTCCACTTCCAAGAATGGAACCGCTTCCCAAGAATCTTTCATCTATGCAAGTCCTAATTAAACTTGGAGATGATATCACAACGGATCATATTATGCCTGCTGGGGCGAAGATTCTCCCATTGAGATCAAATCTGCCAGAGATTAGTAAACATGTCTTTGAGCAAGTGGATCCATCGTTTGTGTCTATCGCGCTTCGTGCAAAAGACAAAGGAGGAGGAGTCATCCTCGCTGGAAAGAATTATGGTCAAGGCTCTAGTAGAGAACACGCAGCTCTAGCTCCAATGTATCTAGGAGTGAAGTTCATCCTTGCTAAATCGTTTGCCAGAATCCACAAAGCCAATCTGATTAATTTTGGAATCATTCCTTGCACGTTAGATGATCCGTCAATGTTTGAAAGAATTGAACCAAGTGACATTCTAGAAATCAAGGGAATCCGAGATATTTTCGAAAAAGGAGAATCACATTTCTTCATTGTTGACAAACCAAAAGGTATCAAGATACCCATGACTTGCCAACTTACTGAACGAGAGAGAAAAATAATCCTCGCAGGAGGACTTCTTAATTATACGAAAGAAGGAGGACTCTGATAAGAGGAGGAGATATCATGGCTCAAAAATCAATTTACGAATATGCTGCAAAGAAACTCATTGCTAATGAACTTGTGAAATATTATCCAGAATTCAAGTACCATGGAAAATTAGCTGTTGTCACTCTCGATACTAATTGGACACAATTAGTAGAAGAGCATCCATGGCTAAAAACAGACAGACTGGTTGCAAAACCAGATCAATTGTTTGGAAAAAGAGGTAAGGCAAATCTACTGCTTCTGGATGCAGATCTCACCAAGCTTAAGAAATTCCTGAACGACAAATTAGGTGAAGAAATAGAAGTGGGAGGAGTTCAGGGAGAACTAACAAGATTTCTCGTGGAACCATTCATCCCTCATGAACAAGAATTCTATGTATCTATCACATCAGACAGAGAAAATGACATTATTCATTTTTCCTTTGAGGGAGGAATATTTGTCGAGGAGAATTGGGATAAAGTACTTCATATTCCAATTCCCATTGATACAGATATAACAGAATTTGACTTAGAGAACAAAATTACTAGTCAAGGAAAGGTCCCGGAGTCAGTCATTCCATTCATAAAAGGACTCTTTCAAGTATATGTAGATCAGGACTTTGCGTTTTTGGAAATCAATCCCTTTGCAGTGACTTCTGAGGGACAAATTGTACCTCTAGATTTGAAGGCAAGGTTAGATGATACTGCGGCTTTTCGACATCCTGAAACGTGGGGTAACCCAGAAAATCCAATTGAATTTCCAGTGTCGTTTGGCCAGAAGTTTTCAAAGGAAGAGAAGTTTATACAAAGCATTGACGAACAGACTGGCTCATCATTGAAACTTACAATTCTGAATCGAGACGGACGTGTCTGGACAATGGTTGCAGGAGGAGGAGCCAGCGTAATTTATGCGGATACGATTGTAGATCTTGGTTTTGGGAAGGAGTTAGCCAATTATGGTGAATATAGTGGGAATCCTACTCGTGAACATACCGAGCTATATGCGCAGACCATTATTGACCTAATGACCGAGAAACCAGATCCGCAAGGTGGACCTAAGTTCCTCTTGATTGGAGGTGGCATTGCCAACTTCACTGATGTAAAAGCTACATTTCAAGGAATTGTAAGCGCTTTAAGAAAATCAGCCAAGAAATTAAAGGATGCTAATGTGAAAATCTATGTGAGACGCGGCGGTCCAAATGAAACCGAGGGTCTCGAACTAATGCGTCAGGTAGGTCAAGAGATTGGGGTGCCCATCGAAGTCTATGATAGATATACGCATATGACTAGAATTGTCCCACTAGCACTAGAGGAGGGAAATTAGAATGGAAAAATACGAGCTCTTTGATAGGAACACTCAGGCAATCATTCATGGTTTTCAAGCAAATGCAATCCAAAGGATGATAGACTTTGACTTCATCTGCAAACGAGAAACTCCCAGTGTGGCAGCTGTAATTCGGTCGACCCAAGAAGGTGCCATCGAATATCACAAAGTCTTCTGGGGAAGTAAGGAAATTGTCATTCCATTGTATAAGACATTGGAGTTAGCAGTGAGAAAGCATCCTAATGCAGATGTGCTCATAAACTTCGCATCCTTCCGTTCAGCATTTCCAACATCAAAAGAGGCACTTGAAACAAATACTATTCAAACTATAGTCATCATTGCAGAAGGAATGCCCGAAAGACAGAGTAGAGAACTAATCAAAATTGCAGATAAGAGAAATAAAGTCATCATTGGACCTGCTACTGTTGGTGGAATTCAAGCAGGAGCATTCAAGATTGCAAATACAGCGGGTACCATTGACAACATCATCAAATCAAAGCTCTACAGACCTGGTAGCATAGGATTTGTATCAAAATCGGGCGGGATGAGCAATGAGATGTACTTCATGATTGCCCAGAACTCCGATGGGATCTATGAAGGAATAGCTGTCGGTGGAGACCGTTATGCAGGTTCAACACTTATTGATCATGTCTTAAGATTCGAGGCAAATCCAAAAATCAAGATGATTGTATGTCTTGGAGAAGTTGGTGGAAAGGATGAGTATGCAATTGTTGATGCAATCAAGAATGGCAAAATTAAGAAAACAGTGGTCATGTGGGTGACAGGTACATGTTCGAAAGTCTTTCCAGCAGGTGTTCAATTTGGTCATGCAGGAGCTATGGCAGGAACTGACCTAGAAACTGCTGACGCAAAGAATAAAGCTCTTGCAGCTGCAGGTGTAACTGTACCGTCATCATTTGATGATTTTGGAGATAAGATTCGAGAAACCTTTGAGAAACTGCAGGCAGAGGGAATCATCAAGCCTGTAGAAGAATTCGAACCACCACAACTACCAATGGATTTCAATCAAGCCTATGCAAAAGGCCTCATTCGAAGACCAACGGATGTAGTGACAACAATATCTAACGAAACTGGAGATGTTCTTACATACGATAGTATTCCCATTGATAAAATCATTCGAGAAGACCTCTCGCTGGGTTATGTAATTGGACATCTATGGTTTAAGAAAGAACTTCCGGATTTTGCACAGAAATACATCGATATTGTTCTCAAGCTCACAGCAGATCATGGTCCGGCTGTATCGGGTGCTCATAATGCAATAGTAGCCGCTCGTGCAGGGAAGGATCTCATGTCTTCATTGGCTTCAGGAATCTTAACGATTGGTCCAAGATTTGGAGGTGCCATCTCGGATGCTGCAAAGTATTTCAAAGAAGCCCTAGATTCAGACAAGACACCTCAAGAATTCATAGATTATATGAAGAATGTTGTCAACATGAATATTCCTGGAATCGGGCACCGGGTAAAATCGGTCCAAAATCCAGATATTCGAGTTGAGCTGCTCAAAGAATACGTTCGGAAAAACTTTCCAAACCATCCATACCTAGACTATGCCTTAGAAGTAGAAAAATTGACAACCTCAAAACGCAACAATCTAATTCTTAATGTGGATGGATGTATTGGAATCTGTTTCTTAGACCTCATGGAAAACTTGGATTTGACTCCTGAAGAGAAACAAGATATCTTGAACACAGAGATGTTGAATGGGTTGTTTGTCTTAGGGCGATCAATTGGTATGATGGGACATATCTTTGATCAAAAGAGACAAAGAGCACAGCTCTATAGGCAACCTTGGGATGAGATATTGTATACTTCAAAATAAAATGTTGAATCAAGCGATGCGAGAGTTTGTTCAATGACAGAATATGAAAAACTAGTACCCCCAACAAAGGGCAAGAAAATAACAGTCAAGAATGGTCAATGGAATGTTCCTGATAATCCTATTATTTGTTGGATTGAAGGAGATGGTATTGGCCCTGAAATTAGCAATGTGATGAAAGAGGTCGTAGATGCCGCAGTCAAGAAAGCATATCATGGAAAGCGACAGATAGAATGGTTTGAAATCTTCGCTGGTGATAAGGCACGAAAGCTCTACAATCCTGAAGTAACTGATGAACAGCTCAAGGGATTGCCTCCGGAAGATCAACGAAAGGCATACCTTCCTGATGATACTCTGAAAGCAGTAAGAGAATATCATGTAGCAATAAAAGGACCTTGCGAGACTCCTGTAGGAAAAGGTTTCTCTTCAATCAATGTAGGTCTTCGTCAGTTCCTTAGTCTCAATGTCTGTCTTCGACCAGTATGGCATATCAAGGGAGTTCCTGCTCCAGTCAACAATCCCGATGCGATAGATATGGTAGTATTCCGGGAGAATCTAGAGGATATCTATGCTGGAATTGAAGCATATCCTGGAACAGACAGAGCCAAGCAGATGATTGAATTTCTCAGGAATAAGTGGAATGTTCCCTCGGACTCAGAGAGCCTTCGTGACTCATCAGGGATATCTATCAAACCAATGTCCCCAGAGAATTCGAAAAACCTTGTACGAAGTGCTATCGAATATGCAATCAGCAAGAATCGACATGTCGTAACTATCTGTCATAAGGGAAATATCATGAAGGCAACAGAAGGCCAATTCAGGAACTGGGGCTATGAAGTTGCAAAGGAAGAATTCGCAAACCGTATTGTCACAGAAGAGGAACTGGCTGAGAAGTACGGAGGAGATATGAAGAAAGTCATTTCAAGTGGTAAAATACTCGTTAATGATAGAATCCAAGATGCAATGTTCCAGCAGGTATTACTTCGACCAATGGAGTATGAGGTCTTAGCACTTCCGAACCTGAATGGTGATTATCTCTCAGACCAACTGGCTGCTCAAGTAGGAGGACTTGGTTTTGCACCAGGAGCTAATCTCAATGATGAGATCTTCTTTGCTGAAGCAACTCACGGAACTGCTCCAAAACACGCAGGTAAGAATGAGATTAATCCGGGTTCAATTATCCTCTCAGCTTGCTTGATGTTAGAACATATGGGATGGGATGATGCATCAAAAATGATCAAATCATCTGTTTCAAAGACCGTCGAGTCAAAGAAAGTAACCTATGATATTGCTCGGCAACTTGAACCTCCAGTTGAGCCAATCTCCACTACTGACTTTGCTGCTGAAATCATCAAAAACCTTTGAGTCTGGATAAATCCTGGTCCTTTTTAGGACCAGGTCCAACTCAGTATAAGACTCAGGCAGGTAATTATAGTAATTGGCGCCAATCTTCTAGGATTAACAATTTTTAATGGATGCACTTAATATTACACAGATAACGTCCTAAGATTATGAAGGCCACTAGACTCTATACTCGAGTCTATCTGGCGAGATCAAAAGACCGCCGGGAGATAGAAGCTATCGAAGATTTGAGTAAGATCGAGATTGTAAGCTTCACATTACCAGAGATTAAATTAGAATAATCCAATTGGATTATTTCCATAGGCCTCAAAGAATCTTTGAAACAAGCCTTGTGAGGCCTTCTGTGTTTTTTTTTAACGCAAACTAGTGCATAGGATATTATTTACAGATGACTAAGGTTCTGCCATTTTAATACCAAGGCGCTCCCAGTGAGGCTCGGTCTTTCGTTGCATATATTGCAGATGAGTAGCCAGCCCAAACTCATCAGGTTCGTGACCAAAAGCAAGAGCTAATAGTTCTACAACATGAAGGATATCTAGATTGTATTCTTTATCGAAATATTTCTGAATCTCAACTTGACCAGCATCTAATTGGAGTTCACAGAATGGACAAGGAGTAATCATCATATCAGCTCCGCCTGCTGCTTTAAGACTCTCAAATTTTTGCATAGTGAAGTCTAATGCAACCTTTACATCAGCCGTCCTAACAGCACCACCAGCGCCACAGCAGATGAGTTCGTCTTTATAGGGAACATATTTTGCTCCAGAAGTTTCACAGAGTTCTCGGAAAAGATGGGGTCTTTCTGAGTCATCTTTATGTTTGAGGTTCTTTGGGCGCATCCAATGACACCCAGGATGAAGCGCCATCCGAACATCTTTCAAGGGTCGTGTAACTCGTTCCCGAATCTTATCGAAACCTGCAACCTCGATGAGTGCATCAACATAGTGCCAGACTTCAATGGTGCCTTTAAACTCACGATCAATCTCAGCTAGATTCTCATTCACTTTGTCGCGAAGTTCTTCATCATGTTTGAGTTCGTGATTTGCTTCCCAAAGACTTGCAAAGCAACCATTACAACCAGTAGTGACTGGATATCCACCAGCTTCTGCAATTGTTAGGTTACGTGCTGCTATCGTTGCCCAAGTGACTCTATCAAACGAACCAAAAACACCCGGAGCTGGGCAACATGTAGCTCCTTCCATATCAAGTAATCCTATATCAAGATCATTGAAAACGAGCTTTACAGCCTTCTCCACACTTGGATATCGATGAGGAATAATACAACCAAGAAAATGATAGAATGATTTTTTCGCCATTAATCTCACTCCCCCTTATCTGCAACGAGTTTATCAAAGCCTGTCTTCTTAGCAATCTTTTTGATTTCTTCAATCGCTTCTGCATAGCGACTGGCATTGGGGGGTACTCTCTCAAGACCGACCTTCTCACGCAAATCAGACCATGATTCTTTATCTAATGGAACTGCATGACCTGCCTCAAGCACTTTCTGGGCCGTCTTTTGGTGTGGTGTAAGCATATACCCCTCTGCTACTGCAATATTACGAATTGCTTTAATGACATCAGTAGGCTTGACATCCTGCGGGCAACGATCAGTGCAGGTATAGCAGGTAGTGCAATACCATAATTCTGGTGCAGAGATGCATTGCTCCTTTAGGCCAAGGAGAGCCTTTCTGATAATACCGCGTACGAGATAATTAGTACGCGCACCAGCAGGACAACTTCCAGAACAGGTACCACATTGATAGCAATTCTGAATGTTTGGCCCGCCAGTCTTTTTGATCATTTGGATGAATGAATCATCTGGAATATCAATCTCGATTGCAGTCTTCTCTTCAGTACTCGTCAAGATAGTCCACCGGCAGTAAAAGTCTGCTTGAATTTTACCCTTAAATCCATTACCGAAAGGACATTATCGCTCTCCTTAATCCTTATATCTCATTATTTGAGAAACACAATAATGGTTTGTTGAGGACATCCAATGACAGATAACATATCTCGGGAAACAATAGAAAACGATGCTATTGATCCAGAGTTCCTTGACAAGGTCATCGAAGCAGGAGCTGATAGACTCAGAACGTGCATCCAGTGTGGCACATGTTCTAGTGTCTGTCCTAGTGGTCGAAGAACGGCTTTTAGAACGCGTGAACTCGTCAGAAAAGCTCTCCTTGGTTTAAAGGATGAAGTCCTGTCTAGCCCCGATCTCTGGTTGTGTGCAACCTGTCTAACATGTTTGGAGCGATGCCCAAGACAGATCAAAGTCACTGATGCAATTATCATTATGAGAAACATGGCTGTTAAAGAAGGGTACATGTTACCACAACATAGGAAGACCTCGCAGAAACTCCTCGAAACAGGACACGCAGTTCCATTAGATGATGCAAACCAGGCAATAAGAAAGGAGCTGGGGATTCCTGAAATTCCTCCAACAACACACTCGAGTGAAAAAGCACTTCATGATGTCCAAACGATATTGAAACGAACAGGATTCAAAAAACTCATTGAAGAGGAGAAGGAGGAGAGTTGAAGTGACTGAATCACAGACGTATTCATTCTTTCTAGGGTGTGTGATGCCTAACAGATTTCCAAATGTAGAAGCAAGCATTAGACTAGTACTACCAAAACTCGGAATAGAACTGGAGGATCTTAAGGGAGCAAGTTGCTGTCCTGCGCCTGGAGTGATTAGATCCTTCGATGAACCTACATGGCTTGCATTAGCATCCAGAAACTTAGCACTAGCAGAGATGAGTGGTCATGATCTAATTACTGGATGTAACGGGTGTTATGGGACATTCAAAGAGGCTCTAGCGGAAATTCATGAACATCCTAAAAGGCTGAAAGAGGTACAAGATGTCTTTAAGGGGCTCGGGATAAAATTTGAGGGGAAGGTTGGAGTTAAACACATCATTGAGGTTGTAAATGAAATTGATCTAAAAGACATCAAAGCATTGGTCAAAAGACCTCTTAATGGAATAAGAGTAGGCGTACACTATGGGTGTCACCTGTTAAAACCAAGTAAGAATCGTCCATGGAAACAGACTCAACGACACACCTTCTTAGATGAATTAGTTGAAGCAACAGGAGCAGAGAGTGCCAAATATAAGGATAAATTTCTCTGTTGTGGAGCAGGAGGAGGTGTTCGAGGTAGTCAAGCAGCAGTAAGTGTTGATATTGCCAAAGAGAAGCTCGATAATATGATGGATGCAGGAGTCGATTGTCTGGTCAATGTGTGCTCATTCTGTCATCTTCAATTTGAGTTTTCTCAAGTGCAGCTTAATAAAGAACTAGGAGAGAAGAGATATCAAATTCCCGTTCTTTATTTCACTCAATTACTCGGTCTAGCAATGGGCCTTGATTCAACGGAACTTGGACTCAATGTCCATATGATAGATACTCAGCCAGTACTTGAGAAGATCCTCGGAACATAGGACTAGAACCAGTTCCGAGATGCATAATATACAACTAATGCCATTACACAACTTGAAGTGAGAAGAATAGCCACAAAGATGAGTACACGCATTTCAAAGGGATTTATTCCAGTCGTAGTTGTAGATGTTGTGTTCGATGTTGTGGTAGTATTGGTTGTGGTGGTAGTCGTCACAGTACCATGAGTAATCTCTCCAGCTGAAAAAACCGAATCAGAAAAATCAAACGAGAAGTAGATACCATCTGTAACACGTACACGGACAATATAGGTATCAAGTTTATCAAAGGATGAGCAGTTCCACTCGAACCACTTATGCGTTAGTGATGAAGCCAATACTTCAAAGGAAATGCCTGAATCTGAGGAAATGCTTACTTCAAATCGTAATGAATCAGCAGTATTTGTATCAGTCGCTGTCCAAGTAATATTGTTTACACCTGTCCAGTGTTCTCCACCATTGGGTAAAACAACTTCGACCTTGGGAACAAAGAAATTCCCAATATATACATTAACGAACGTTTCTGATATAATGGATCCATTTGTCAAATAAGCAGTAGCAATTATTGTGCAAGTAGCATTGTTCTTGAGATTCTTTGTATCTATTTGGACTATAGATGTAGTTAGGTCTTCAGACAATGATGCAGGGATAGCAGGAGCATCAATCTCAAGACGAGATCTGTTGACCACAGTAGGGGTCCACTCTGCCTTTACTAATACATGATCACCAGCAATTATAGAGTTGGAAGTAATTTTCTGAGGATTGAGGTTAGTAAGAGTGGTATATGTGAGATTCAAGATAGGATTTTCAGCGGATTGAATTGATTGGATTGTAGGAAACAAAGACATTGAGTTGTCCAATCCAGTTTCACGTACACTTACAAGAGGGATGACAAGTACCATAATCAATAGAAATAGAATCGTTCTATTGCTTTTCCTTAGATTACTTAGTCTGTTCAATCTCTATCACCTTCTGGGAACGGCTGTTCCCTCCAGATTTTCAATGCCTCATACCACAAAACAAGGCACGCTAATATTAGGAGAACAATCAGTGTTTCAGAGTACCAATCGCCAAACCAAAACACGAGAAATCCTAAAGCAGCAGTTAGAGATGTAAAAAAGGTTGCATATGTGAGAAATCGAGGAACCATGATTCGCCCTCTTCCTATGAATTGATTTAGAATGCCAATTCGTACATCTCGTTTTATTCTATATTGTCCATGAACATCTTTGTCCACCAAACCATATTGACGGAGTCGTTCTAAATGATGCATTGAGAGAGAGGGACTTGAGAGTGATGCACCACGCTGTATCTCTCGAGCAGTCAATGGTTCGGGATGGCGAAGCATATACCAATATACACTGAGGGTCTTTCCTTTGATTAATTCAGCCAATTCATCATCGCTCGGCTCCTGCTTGGTCAAGACCCACTACTCCAATATCTTATCTAGAGAGTAATATGAAACCACTCTTAAACACTGCTAATCAATCAGACAAATGAGTGTGCAATAAGGCAAGGCTAAAAAGGAATAATACCCCGCAAAGGTTCACGCATAATATATAATTTCAGAAAATCTCCCATACTGCTCTAAAAGGCACCGACTCTCAATATACAATTCGGGTGAAAAAATCAATGTCAACCGTCAGAAAACCAATCACACCAAAGCCCCCGAGAACTAGAGAGAAGGTCTTAGTGATTCTGCAAGAACAATGCAAAGAGTGCGGTCTCTGTATTGAATTCTGTCCAAAGAAGGTGCTCTGCCTTACTGATATTTATAATCGAAAAGGATACCATCCTGTCACCGCATGTGATATTGATGCCTGCGTTAGCTGCGAGTTTTGTGAAAGAATCTGTCCAGACATGGCAATCTTTCTTATAGGACGAGATGAAGCAGAGAAGGCTTACAAGAAAGGAGCATTACAAGAAGGAACAGTAATACCTGAATTCGAAGCAGAGAGGGCTAAGAAGGAGGAGTCTAGCTAGATGCCTGAACGCATTATGTTTACAATGGGTGATATTGCATGTGCTGAAGGAGCTCTTAGTGCAGGCTGTCGTTATTTTGGAGGGTATCCTATTACACCAGCAACTGAGATTGCAGAATGGATGTCCCAGCGAATGCCTCAGGTTGGCGGTGCCTATGTTCAGTATGAAGATGAAATTGCATCTATAACTAGTGTAATTGGAGCTTCTTGGACCGGAGTCAAATCCATGACAGCGACATCCGGACCAGGAGTAAGCTTGATGCTTGAAGCAGTTGGTCTTGCTGTCATGACTGAAACGCCCCTCGTGTTAGTGAATATCATGCGAGGTGGACCAAGTACTGGTCAACCTACAAGAGGACAACAGGGAGATATAATGCAGGCAAAATGGGGAAGTCATGGAGACTATCAGATTATTGCACTGACTCCTGCATCAGTTCAGGAGATGTTTGATCAGACAGTCCAAGCATTCAATCTATCAGAGAAATATCGTACCCCAGTATTTGTGCTTGCAGATGAAACAGTTGGTCATATGAGAGAACGACTTGTAATCCCTGACGAAAAAAATCTCAAACTTGAGTATAGAAAGATGCCAACAGGTAATCCCGATGAATACTTGCCTTTCAAAGCAGATAAGGACCTTGTACCACCCATGGCTCTATTCGGGTCAAAGTACCAATTCTATGCAACGGGATTGACTCATGACGAAAGAGGTTACCCAAGTGATAACGAAGACGTACAGATTGAACTCATTACTCGGTTGAACAATAAAATTTTGAATAATTCAGATAAGATAATTGACGTTGAACGTTTCTTTCTTGATGATGCGAAAATTGGAGTAATTGCGTATGGAACTCCGTCAAGAAGTGCTAAGAGAGCAATCAAAGATGCTCAAGCAGAGGGTATCAAAGCAGGACTACTCAGACTTAAGACAGTATGGCCATTCCCAGAAAAGCAGGTAGCACAGTTAGCATCCGAAGTGGAGCATATTATTGTTGCAGAACAAAATCTTGGCCAAGTCTATCATATGGTGAGATCTGCAGCTGCACCGACACCTGTGCATCTCATGACAAAACCCGCTGGAATGCCCCAGTTGCCTAATGAAATTCTCACCAAAATCAGAGAAGTAAACTCAATTTAACATTCCTGAAATCTCAATTCTAAAATCTCTTGGAGCAAAGAGTTAAGGCTTCTGTTGACACTATAGAGGTTATGAAAGTTCTACTGACAGGAGCCTTTGGAAACATAGGTGAGAGTACTTTATTGGCACTTTTTGGCAGAGGATATGAAATCAGATGTTTTGATCTTCATACAGATAATAATGAGAAAACAAACATACGATTAAGTAAACAGGGCAACTTTGAGGTCATCTGGGGAGATATTTTAGATAAGGGCCTTGTCGAGGTTGCAGTACAAGATGTGAGTTGCATTATACACCTTGCAGGAATTATCCCTCCCTTATCTGAGAAGAAACCCGAACTTGCTCGTTCAATAAACATTGATGGAACAAGAAACATCATCAACGTTGCAGAAAAGCTGGAAATAAGACCTAAGTTGATTTTTGCGGGATCCGTTTCAACATTTGGACCTACGATGCATTTGGATCCTCCGAGAAAGGCAGACGATCCACTCGTTGCCACAGATGTCTATACTGAAACCAAAATTGCATGCGAGAGCATGATAAGAGAGAGTTCACTTCCCTGGACCATCTTACGATTTGCTGCAGCTCCACCACTGAATATAGGATTAGACATGGATCCAATGCTCTTTGAAATTCCTCTAGATCAACGTATCGAATTTGTGCATTCAAGAGATGTGGGATTAGCTTGTGCCAATGCAATTGAAGCAGATACAATTGGAAAGACGCTTCTTATAGGTGGAGGAAAATCAGCTCAAATGCTTCAACGGGAATTCATTTCGAAGTTTATGGAGTCAATGGGAATAGGTATGTTGCCAGACTCAGCATTTAGAGTTGCTAAGAAACCAGAGGAATATTACTACACAGATTGGCTTGATACTGAGGAGTCTCAACGATTGCTCCAATTTCAGACACGGACATTTGATGAGTATATCGAGGAGATAAAGAAGCAAATTGGAGTGAAGCGATATGCTGCCAAGCTATTCAAATCTCAAGCACGAAAACGAATTCTTGCAGTATCACCATATTACACAGAAAAATGAGTCTAAAACATATCAGCACCAATACTTTGAGCAATCATCTCAAAAGCTCTGTGCACATTATTATCTAGAAGAACAGATACCTCAATATAGTCCATTCCATATTCTCTTGCAAGATTCTCGCCTTCCTCAGTTGAAATCACTCTCTCGTCGACTAGGTCAATTTTATTTGCGACAAGTAATGACTTATAATCTTCAACATGTCGATCAACTTCATTCTTCCAATCTTTTACTGCATGAAACGACTCCCAAGAGGTAACATCATACATGAAGATGACCCCTTGAGTGCCAATATAGTAATTTGCCCGTACTCTCTCTAGAAAGTCCTGTGACCCCAAATCCCATATTTGGAGGTTAATGAAATTGTTTCCAAGCTGTAGCTTCTTGTATGCAAATCCGGTTCCGAGAGTTGGAGAATAATGTTCTCTAAAGACTCCTGTTGAATATCGAATAATGATGCTGGTCTTCCCAACTGATGCTGCTCCGACGGTAACGACTTTTAGAAGATAGGTTGGGCTCATCCAAATTCATCCTATTGATTTACAGTATTCATTAATGCTCGCTATCAGATAACAATTATTATTATCAATTAAAATGCACAAATCAAGTAAATTCAATAGATTGTGGCAAAGTCAGTCCCAAACGCGTAGATAAGAGCAGTAATGTGAATTTTGCAGCTGCTCCAAGTTTTGAATATTCAATCATTAAGCGTTGTAGACTTTGGTTCTTCTGCCAATCTACCCAGTAATCCGGAGGAATATCCATCAAAGGAATGTTAGCTGCCGCGCAGATTCTTGTGATACGTTCCGTTCCGTAGATTGCTTGACCTCTTGTGACCAAAGTGAAGATCATCTCTTCAGCAGGATTTTCCCCTGACGGTTTCAGAGACCCCGTCTTGATAGTCTTGACCTGAGAGAAACCACTCCTGCTTAGCTGTTCAAGCCAAAATGAAAACTCTTCAAGACCGCGAAAATCAAATGGAGTAAAATGATTCACTATGTTATTTGAAAATGCAAAAATTAATGCCCTGATAAAGGACTCAAGATTTGATGGATCAAGTAATGCTGAAAATTGAGCCAGTATCTTCATCCACTCGCCAAAAATGAGCATCAATCTCCGGTTGTTTAGGCCTTCGAGCACCTTAACGCCAAAATCGATCCCCCATCGACCATCTGTCAATATGAATTGGCTAATCACCTCTGGCGCATCACAAGCCTTCATTGCAGAAATGAGAGCTTTTGACGTTGCTTCATGATGATAATATTCCTCAGCGATGTTCAAACACATCGCAAGAACCTCTTTCACCAAAAGTATTCGTCGTTTCTCTGGGGTCAGTGCTTCTATAACGCTGTTTTCAAGCAAGTAATCCAATACACGCAGTATCTCACGCTCATCATATGATGTTCCAAGCAAGACCAATAATTCACGAACACTTCGTCGTCCATTCATCAATCCTACAATGTGAGGAATCATTGATATCATCTCAGGATGGACACTTCGTAAGGATTCTATCTCTCTTGATGTAGCTTGTACATACTTGAAGAAGTCGGTTCGTGTATCTACATAATCATTAAAGCTGAGCGTATTTCGAAATCGGATGACTCTATGTGCCCATAATTTGGAGATCTCAAGATAGAGGTCTCTCTTTGATAAGCCACTTACTTCAAGAATCTCCTTCATATTTCGTGATCCATTTATTATAGGGATTAGAGTCCCACTTTTAGTGATTATAGCATTTGGATCGACTGTGAAATATGGTACCCAAGAATCTGGAAGATTATCAAAGGAGAGCTTCATCATGATACTCTCGCCAAAAGGTTCAAGGTATGCATCGACAAAGGGGGCACCAGCATCAAGCATTTCAGTAGTTGGTAACCATTTCTCTTCAAATTCCGTCAGAAGCGAGTCAAGGATGTGAATAATCTCAGTATTGAGCCTCTGGACACCCACAGCAATCATATGTGCGGACTCACCATTCAATACAGTGAATATGTGAGCTCCATAATCAACATGGAACACAGGGGCACTCTGTTGAAATACTTCTTTTGAGAACATATCAATAGCTGTAAAGAAACTTGATGCAAGGATTGGGTCCATACCAAAGGCTCTTGGATCAAGCTGCATGTAGAACCGAGGATTACTATTCTTGTCGGTGATTAGAATTGCTTCAATAACATGACCAGCCATTGTTGACCCACCATTGAGGATACTTCGAATCACACGAATATTAGCCTTCTTCGGAGATACAAGAACAGGACAAGCAAGTGAAAAATGATAATACGGAATAAACGCCGTTAAGAAAATCGTGGCGACCACATCAATAATCCTTTTATCATGTTAGCATTGTCTTTGATGAGGAGTACCTTCTATGACAGAAAGCGCACTCGTCTTGAAGCATCCAATGGCCAAATACATCAGAGAGGATCGTCAGCCGTGGATATACTGTCCAGGCTGTTCGGTTGGAATAGTTAGTGGAATGGTTGCACGAGCAATAGACAACCTAAAGATCGATTTCATGAAGACTGTCATTATCTCAGGAATTGGTTGCACTGGACGTACATCGGGATATTTCAAGACTGGGACTTATCACACAACCCATGGAAGAGCAATTGCATTTGCTGAGGGCGTAAAGATTGCCAATCCTGAACTTGAAGTCATTGTAGTAAGTGGTGATGGTGATATTGCCGCTATAGGCGGGAACCATCTAATTCATGCAGCAAGAAGAAATATCGATATTACAGTAGTTTGCGTCAACAACTTCAACTATGGTATGACGGGTGGGCAGTTTGGACCTACTACTGAACATGAGAGATATTCACAGACCAGTCCACCACCGGTAGGGAATATCGAACATCCCTTCAACCTAGTCAAATTAGCCGCCTCATCTGGAGCGACATTTGTAGCTAGATGGACAGCAATTCAGGCAAGACGTGCAACAAAATCAATTGAGAAGGGAATAAAGAAGAATGGATTCTCCTTCATCGAGATCATTGGTGCATGTCCTACTGCATATGGTAGGATGAATCGATTAGGTGATGGTCTTGCAATGCACAAGCACCTCCTTGAAGTATCTGAGATTCAAAATGGACTGCCACCTCATGAAGCAGAACTCGATTATGCTTCGAGAATTGTCTGTGGAGAATTTTTAGATATTGAGAAACCAGAATATACCGATGTGCTTCGAGAGATGCAGAAGAGAGTAACAGGTGTTTCCAGTGAGTAGATACGAAGTTCGAATTGGAGGGTTTGGTGGTCAAGGCGTTGTGACCATGGCGATAGTAGTGGCAGAGACAGCCTCACTCTATGATAACAAATTCGTTGTCCAGACCCAGTCGTATGGTCCGGAGGCACGAGGTGGTGCTAGCAAGAGTGAGATCGTTATCTCTGACGAAGAGATTGATTATCCAAAAGTGCTTCAACCAGATGTCTTTGTTGTTTTAAGCAGAGCCGCATATCTTGAGTATATTCATGGACTTAAAGAAAATGGAGTCCTTATAATCGACGAGGACCTAGTTGAAATTGAAGGTGAACTTCCCAAAGGTGTCAAAGTATACAAAATACCAGCTACCAGAATTGCGGATAAAGAGGTAGGTAATAAACAAGCAACAAATGTCGTCATGTTAGGCGCATTCACAGTCATTACGAAAGTTCTCTCTGTTGAAGGTCTCAAAGCAAGAATAGAGGAACGTTGGCCCCGATTCATTAAGAGCAATATGCTCGCATTAGAGCTTGGTATGAAAGCTGGAAAAGATGCTCTCGAGTCACACGTCTAATTTTTCCCAATGATCGTTTGATTCCATTGATGTCAGGATCACTCAATGACCATATCTTTACGAGAGAGATATGCCATCTCATACTCACCTGAGAGTTCTAATACGTTTCGAGGACAACTCTCGACACATTGCCCACAGAGGATGCATCTGTCAAAATGACAGACCGGTCTAAAACCAGTCTTGGTTTGAACATCTTGTGGTCTGCATTCAATCATCTCTATCGCACCAGATGGACAGACACGTTCACAGATCTTGCATCCAGTACATTGGTCTGGATTCTTGTATACCCATTTTCCACGAAGCCCTTCAGGAACATTGAGACCCTCTTTTGTGAAAGGATAGAGCACAGTCGCTTGTTTTGATCGAGCACTCTTGAGAAGTTGCTTTTCCATCTTACCAAGTCTTGCCATCATTAGATACCTCCAAGGACAAATTGAATTAGAACTAGCCAAGCAAGGGATAGTGGTACAATATATCGCCAGGCTGCATGAACGATTTGATCAATCCTCCACCGAGCAAAGAGTGTTCTAACATTACTGAGGATGAGAATGACTAAAATGGATTTGAACATGAAAACAAGAGTGTAATAGATCCAGCCAAACCATGAAGTAGCCATAGTGACACCAAAAGATTGGAACAATGGGAGAGGAATATATTCTAAGAGATACGGTCCACCCAAGAACAAGGTTACAGCTAAACCAACGCCTGAAACCAAAAGAATGTCCTCAGCTAGATGAATCATTGCGAGTTTCTTACCACTGAATTCTACCTGCCAGCCATGGACAATCTCCGTCTCAGCATGACTAACATCAAAGGGAATTCGTTCTAGCTCGGCTTGAATGGCAATCAGAAAGACGATGAAAGGACCAGAGAGAAGGAGCGCATACCAAATTGGCAAACTTCCTAGACTATACATGATTGTAGCAACTCTAAGACTGCCTGTAAGTATAGCAGGAGTTACAATCGATAGGATAAGAGGTATTTCAAAACTTATGAGAAGCATTCCGGTTCGTGCTGCACCAGTCTGTCCAAAGGGATTGGATGAAAAGAAGCCTCCAAGGATTATTGTGAATGCAATGAGTGTAGAGATAAACAAGATGAGAATCAAATCACCGTCAAAACTAAGGATTCCTTGAATACCAGGTAACGTAGGGTCCATGTCAACAATTGGCAGGAACATTGTGAGAAGAAGACTGAGGACAAGCATTACTACAGGTACTGTAGCAAAACCTCGCTTATTTGCCTTTTTAGGAGTCAAGTCTTCCTTTCCAAGTAGTTTCAAAAAGTCCATCAAAGGTTGTAAAATTCCATGCCAACCAGTATGAAGAGGACCCATCCTATTCTGTAGTCGGGCATAGACCTTCCTATCGATCCATTCCCAGAGAAGAGCTAAGAATGTAATGAAGAAAATCCCTGGAAAGATCAGTATCCAAAAACTTTGAACAAGAAGGTTTATTGTTAGGTCGATAATTTGCAGCATGTCACTAGACTCTCCTTTGCTTTTCAGAATACCATTTATTCGCTTGGACCCTCATTTTATCCAATGGCACTAATTGCATAGTCTGATCCTCAGCATCAACAAGAACAACTCTATCGGTACAGCTAAAGCAGGGATCAATCGCTGCAAGGATTATTGGAGCATCAGCAAGATGATTTCCTCTAAGACAATCGGACATAGAAACCCAGTTCGCGTGAGTTGGGGCGCGAACCTTAATTCTGTAAGGTTTGTCCGATGCTTTTCCTGCACCATCACCAGTAATGAGATAGTGTATACATTCTCCTCGTGGCGCTTCATATCTTGCCAAGATTTCATTGGGTTGAATGTGAGGACGCACTCTTTCACGGATAGGACCATCAGGAAGATTATCCAACATCCATCGACACATTCGTACTGATTCGATAGTTTCTTGAACACGAACAATTGCACGACCAGCTACATCACATCGATCGGAGAGAACCATTTGGAATTCTCCGGAGTCAACGATATTGACATATGCCTGAGTTGGATCATTGAAGCGCACATCAATTGGAACATTACTTCCTCTTGCAGTTGGACCAACTGCACCATGACTTCGCGCAAGAGTAGTAGGTAGCAATCCAACTTCATCAATACGGTTCCAGAAGGTCTTCTCATGGATTGCTATATCTCTATAATAGAGAGTTCGCTCCTCTAATTTATCAAGCCCTTTCCTCATGCGTTGAATGAGATTATCAGTGACATCTCTTCGAACGCCACCAATCGTATTGTAATCATAATTGACACGATTACCAGAAATGTCTTCTAGCATATCCATGACGACTTCGCGGTCTCTCCATGAGTACATAAATGCAGTATCAAATCCGACTTCATGAAATGCGACACCTAACCAGAGAAGGTGGGAGTGAATTCGTTCCAGCTCCCATACAATGGTCCGAAGGAATTTTGCTCTTTCTGGAATTTCAATTTCAGCAGCAAATTCAACGGCTTGAGCATAATTTCCATTATGAGTTGCTGAACAGATACCGCAGATTCTTGCTAGTAGGTATAGATTTTGCAGGTGTGTGTTACTTTCTGCAAGCTTCTCAATTCCTCGGTGATTGTAACCGATATTTACCTCGGCATCGATAATTTCTTCGCCCTCAATCGTCAGCTTGAACATTCCAGGCTCTTTTAGTGCTGGGTGTTGAGGACCAATTGGAATTGAAATCCTTGGTGGCGTAACGACTTTACGTTCTTTACTTTCAGTCATCTATAACTCCTCCTGAGGTTTAGCATCAATTGTTTTTGACCTAGTCAATAGACCTCGCGGATCAGTCCAATCCTTGCGTAGAGGAAATTCATCTTTAGGCCAATTCTCTGGTAGCTCAATGCGTCGAACATTTGGATGTCCAACTGGAACAACACCAAAGAGTTCACGAAGTTCATTTTCTACAAATTCTGCCCCTGGAACAAGATGTGTTATTGATGGATACTCCGGTTTTGATCTTGGAACATTAATTCTGAAACTAATACCAATTTTCTTTTCAGTTAAAAAGAAATGAAAGACTGCTTGTAAATCATCACCCGTATCTCTTCCCGAGAGAGTAGAAAATTGCCACATATCATGCTTCTCTTGCATATAGAGAATGACTTCTTCTATTTTTTCAGGAACAATCTGAATGAAGATTCTACGTGGTTGCTTGTGTACATATGAGTCCTGAGAAATGATTGCATCAGAAAGGTCAGAGGAGATCTGGTCTAAAAGAGTGTATTCATCTTTGTAGTTTTCATCCCTTGGAGCTTCATGATGTTCACTTATTATCTCATCAGGTTTAC
Source organism: Candidatus Thorarchaeota archaeon (assembly GCA_016839245.1). The sequence continues at coordinate 88,786 of JAEOUN010000058.1, read as the reverse complement.
TCATACCTCGGCAACCTCCTCTTCAACTGGGGAAGATTTAGCAGTTTCTTCATTAAGGGCAGTAGATAACACTTCAAGCAGCTTGTAAGCACCGTAGGTGATAGCAGAGGGTTTAGGAGGACACCCAGGTATGTATGCAGTCACAGGTATTGCTTGATCCACACCACCCAGTATATTATAACCTCCTCTGAATACACCGCCACTACATGCACAAGACCCAACAGCAACGACAAATTTTGGTTCTGCCATCTGATCATAGATTTTTTGAAGTCGGGGTTTGATTTGTTCAGTCACTGGGCCCGTACAGAGCATGATATCTGCATGTCTCGGACTACCAACTAGTTTTACGCCAAATCGTTCTAGGTCAAGTCTTGGCATAAGAGCAGCAATGATTTCGATATCACATCCATTACAGCTTCCAGAGTTAAAATGGAAAACATATGGTGATTTTACACGAGCCTTGTTTATTAATCGTTTAAGAAATCCCACTCAATCAACTCCTATTCATCTTGAGGGCTTATTGACACATAAGCGGATGCAACCAATGTCATAACCAGATAGAGAATAATTATGATACTTGGATTTGCAAATGATAAGAATAAGATAAAACCCACAATATCAAAGAGCATAAAGTATAGAGCATAGTTAAACAGCTCAAGATTGAACTGTACTTTTCCTCCCAAGAAGGCAGGTTCACCACAAGCATAGGAATCAGTGGCGCCACCAGTTCGCCGTGCTCTTGGAGCAGCTCTTCGCCCAATATATAGTATTATAGCTGCAGAAAGAAAGCTAAGTACAATTACGAGGATAAAACCTGTTACTAAGTCCAAGCTTCTCACCTGTATACCTGTTGACTTCGAGAGCGGTGGGTCTTCACTCCATTAATATCCTTAATGGTAGAGGACCCGTTTCAAAATAGATGTTGAGAACATTTTATACTTAAGAATGAGGAAGTTATTCATGATTATCTCGTAGGGCAATCACTGCTGCTCCTAGTGCTCCTGTTAATTGAGGGATATCTGGCACCCAAAGTTCAGCGTTAAGTTGCTTAGAGAGATAATGTCTGAATGCAGGATTCAGTGCAACACCTCCAGTGACACATACAGGTTGCATAACACCCACCCGCCTTGCTAGAGATCCAATTTTTGCGGCCATAGATGCATGAATTCCTGCTGCAATATCTGCAGGATTCTCGCCAGCGCCAATATGTCCAATGACCTCACTCTCTGCGAAGACTGTACAAGTACTACTAATTGAAGAAGGATTGGTGGACTTCAAAGCCAATGACCCCAAGTTATCAATCGAGACATCGAGGACTTGAGCCATGACTTCGAGGAATCTGCCCGTACCTGCTGAACACTTGTCATTCAATTCAAAATCCTCAGGTCTTCCATTTTGACCAATCCGAATTACTTTGGAGTCTTGTCCACCAATATCAATCAACATGCGAATCTTAGAATTCAATGAATGTATTCCGATACTATGACAGGTAATCTCTGTGACTGATTTTCCTGCATTTTCCACACGGCTTCGACCATAACCTGTACTTATGATTGGAATTCCATTCAAGGATTGACCATAGAGTTCCTTAAGGACTGTCATGACTTTAGTGACTGCAGATGAGGCAGATGCACCAGTCAATAAGAGGTGTTTAGCTTGAATCGTGAGATCCTGATCGATAAGAACTCCTTTTGTGGTTGTGGAACCAACATCAATACCAATCCCAAGACTAGTCACTCTACAGACCTCACATGAACATCTCTAGGAGTGCGCCCACTCTTGTTTCTATCTGTGCCTCATTGAAGAGACGGGAATCAACCATATCTCCTTCAATAACTACCCCAGGCACTCCAGTACGCTCAGATACTATCTCCTTAGAGATGAGCTGGCCAAGAGAGTATCGTTTACACGAACGCACTGAGAACATGATGAAGCCATCAAGATTGTAATCTCTGATTAGTTCACACATTTTGTCGATTTTTGCATTTAGACCTTTATTGAGATAGACATTGGAGTATATGCTAACAGCACTTGCAAAAAGATCATCACCCTCAATACGACCAGACCAAGCATGGGTATAGGTATCTGCAGGAAACACGACACCTTGTTTTGCCAGACCGTTGAAGAATCTAAAAATTGAATGCCAAGGCGGAATGTTATCCCAGAGAAGTCGAATTTTCTCATCACGTATTGCACCAATGCCCTCCTTCATTCTATTCTCAACTTCTTTCCATAAAGTCTGATAGAAATCAATAACCAACTCAGTACCTCTCATTGAAACAACTGGAGCCATCGCCAAGAATCTATCAGCGCAGTTCAGAGGTGAGGGATTGACTTTGCAGGCAGTTAGAGACTTGATCCATAATTCAACAGCTTTACTAGACAGAGCAGCAACTTCACGCATTTTCTCATCAGAAAGCTGGGTATTGAATGTCTTTGCGAGGAACTCTACAAGGCGATCCATCCCTTTTCGCACATACTGTCTATGATGCTCCTGCTGTTCACCATCAAGGGGAGGTGTATCGAAAAGGAAAACAGGAGCTCCTGTCTGCTCGGAGACTGCGTCATACCATCTAAGAACTGTTCCACAGATATTATTTGCAGCTAGTAGTGCTTGAGGAGTAGGAAGTCCGTCCATTGGACTTTCATTTGGTCGCTCGACTGAACCAATACTAGATCGCGCATAAGAACAGAGTTCTTGAGAATAACCTATCTCTTCAGCAAATCCACATACCTTGGGACCTACTTTTTGAGATCCAACCACTGCACCATATTGCTCAGGGTAGCTTACCCCAACACCCATCGCTACTGGAATCTCCACAGGAAAACCCGAAGTGACCCATGCAAGTCTTTTTTCTTCACTTGCTTGAAGGCCTTCTAGCATATATTGAAACATAATCTGTTGAAGTAGACTATTTGATTCGAGTTGCCGATATACTTTCTCTTCCTTTTTCTTATCGGTCACTTCAATCACCTCGGGGTTCGCTAATCGATTCGAGAAAACTTTGAATCCGCACTTCAATTCTCGAGCGGTCTGAGAATTCAGGATCGACTGGAATTCTCACTGTTCTCAAACCAATCTCACTAGCAGCCCTCTCAATTGAGGGAGCCTCGAATTGGTCGGGATCACAGAATGACTGTTCAAAGATGACCAGACCATTGATAGCAAAGGCCTGTGACAAGTCTTTGAGAAATTTCATCCGATGGCGCAGACCCTCATGAGTTGGTTCGCCAGGTGCGCTCAGAACGGATTTTGCCATCGATTCAAAGGGATCTTGACCTACATCAATAGGAGAGGTAAATGCAGTCTTAAAGCCAAAAGAGAGTAAATCAAAGACAATTATGGAATCTGTCACTCCTTGAATGTCATTGAAAATAGATGCAATTGCTTGAGGATCAACCATCCCGCCTGCAATCATGACTCGTGGAGTAGCTACGGACCTCAAATCCATTAACTTACTAAAATCCCTCTGTCGCAAGGCGTTCATAATTGAAGTAATGGCATCAGATAGTCCTTGAGAATTCATTATGTCTTTTGCAGCAACATAGGTATCATGAATTTCTGATACTATTGAGGGGAGGGGTGTTGTAAGAAATAATCTGATTAAACTGGTTAATCCAGAATAGGATATTACCTCAGGATCAATTACTCTGGCACAATAAAGATATTGAATGCTTTCACGAAAATCACGGATTAAATTTACAGCTCGTTCAAAACTACTATTGAGAAACGGCTTGTCAAAGGTTTGCTCAATTGCCTTGCTTAGGAGTTGTATCTCTGTAGTTAGATAGGTCACTGCAGAATCATCAGCAGCATATCGAGTAACAGGATATGTCAAGCGAAATACTCTATCACTTGGAAAACGATATTTCCAGATATCCGTTAGATTCTGTAATGAGTCACAAGTATTACTGGGAAAGAGTAAAGCGGATACACCTAGCAGTTGATTACTGGTTCGTTGACTGTATAAATTTCGAATATACGAACATGCAAAAGTCTGAAGGCTCTCTTCAAAACCACTAGTGACTTCAGGCAAAGATCTTAGAAGAGAGGGAGTCAGACCATGAGCAATGAATAACTCGAGAGGAACATGGGGATAGATGTATCCAATCACTTCTTCTCCAGCTTTGACTAGTTCTCGGAGACCTACATTTGATTGTTCTATTACTCCTTCGTTACTCATTATCTCTCCCTCGAGTTTGATGTAAACCTAATGATAAAATACTAACGCGCTGCATCTTATTTGTTACGCTAAACCATCATTTTTTTCGAGTAGAAGGAAATATGAGCAGCGAAAGCTAAGATATATTGCTATACTTTGTATTAATTTAACTCTTAATAGGAAAATAGATGAGAAGGAGAGGAGATTACTCTGAAAGAAGAACTATGGCATAAGAATAGATGGCCATCAACAGTCAAGAAGACACTTGATTATCCAGATGAACCACTATTTGCATTGCTTGATAAAGCGGCAAAGGATCATCCTGATCGACCATCCACACTGTGGGCGGGCGTATCAAAGACTTTTGCTGAGGTTAAAGACCATGCTGACAGGATTGCAAATTTCCTGGTCAAGAGAGGAATAGAGAAGGGAGATAGGGTAGCAATCTTTTTACCAAACCTACCTCAATATCCACCAATTTTCTTTGGAATTTTGAAGACAGGTGCTATCGCAGTCACGTGTAATCCATCATATACAACGGGAGAATTGAACTTCCAACTCAAAGATGCTGGTGTGAAAGCTGTATTTTGTATGGATGATAAGAGATTCACACCCACAACATTCGAGGCAATTAAAGGCACATACGTCGAAACTGTGGTAGTATGTAGCGTAAAGAGCTTCTTGCCAAAGGCAAAGGCCTTCATTGGTGGACTCATAGGAAAGATACCGAAGAGTCCTTATTATGAAGAAGAGAGGACCTTCTTCTATGATAACATAGTAGTGGAATACGAACCAAAGGTTCCCGATGTTAAGATAGATCCAAGAGAGGACCTAGCACTTATTCTCTACACTGGGGGAACTACTGGAACACCCAAGGGTGCTATGTTGACACATCGTAATCTATACTCGAATGTTATGCAGATTGATGAATGGGTTCAACTAGAACCACCTAACGGAGGAACACCTGAGAAGTTAAAGCCCGGTGAGGACATCTACGTTGGAGCACTTCCATGGTATCATAGCTACGGCTTGACTCTCACTATGATTGCATCCTATCTGATGGGGAGTGCAGTCATTTGTATTCCAGACCCACGAGCTGGAAAACCGCCACTTTCAGAATTACTTGCGGATGTCCAGAAATACAAGGGAACTGTAATGCACTGTGTCCCTGCTCTATATGCAGGCATGGTGAATCATCCTGATGTGGCAAAATATGACTTATCCTCGATTAAGGCATGTGGATCTGGTGCAGCACCTTTGCCACCAGAATTAGCAAAGAACTTCGAAGCAGCTACAGGAGCAATCGTCTTTGAAGGTTATGGATTGACTGAAACGTCTCCAATGACTCATGCTAATCCATCACTCACCAATCTCAGGAAATTTGGTTCTATAGGAGTCCCTATTCCTGACACTCATGCAGTTATTTTGGATATGGAAACAGGAAATAAGGTAATGTCACAAGGTGAAACTGGTGAGATTGCTGTCAATGGACCACAGGTCTTCAAAGGGTATTGGAACAGACCAGAAGAAACGGGAGCTGTCTTTCGTGAGATTGATGGAAAAAGGTACTTCCTCACGGGCGATATTGGTCATATGGATGAAGATGGTTTCTTTGTAATCTCTGACAGAAAAAAGGACATGGTAAATGTTGGAGGTCTCAAAGCATATCCACGAGAGATTGAAGACACATTGTATGAACACCCAGCCATAGCCATGGCAGCAGCCATTGGAGTCCCGAAAGGCGATGACACTGGTAACGAGTTCGTTAAGGCCTTCGTTGTACTCAAAGATGGGCAGTCTGCAACACCAGACGAGATTGTCGCTTGGGCAAAAGAGAAGTTAGCTGGCTACAAGAGACCGCGAGAAGTCGAGATAGTCAATAGTCTTCCAGTGAGTACTGCGGGCAAGGTTCTCAGAAGAGAACTTCGTGCAAAAGAGCTAGAGAAGAGAGGATTGGCATAGATCAATTTGACGAGAGTATTGACTCTCGTCGCTCATCTCTTTATAACCTATAATTGGTTTGATTTTAATGAGATGACACCATCCAAAATGCCCCGACTCTGATTCACAAGTGGACCTCAAAAAATATGAGGAACTGCATCTATAGATGAAAAGAAGAGATTTAGATTCATATGATAAAGAGTGGAGTTAAAAAAATTGGATGAGAAGTATTGGCAATCAAGTCCAGCATGGCCAAAACATGCTCAAAAAACAATAGATTATCCAATGGAACCTCTTTTTGCAAGCCTTGATAGAGCTGCACAGAAAAGCGGTCATCTACCATATACGGTCTTCATGGATAGGACTCTAACATTTGCTGAAGCCAAAGACCATGCGGATAGGATAGCAAATTTCCTTGTTAGCAAGAATATCAAAGAAGGAGATGGAGTCGCAATATTCCTTCCAAATGTTCCTCAATTCCCCGAGGCGTTCTTTGGTGTTTTAAAGACAGGTGCAAAAGTAGTGACATGCAATCCGCTTTACAAGGCGGGCGAGTTGAACTATCAACTAAAAGATACCGAAGCAAAAATAGTCTTTGCACTGGATCATCCAACCTTTACTCCGATATGCTATGAGGCAATCAAAGGCACCAAGGTACACACCGTTATCATATGCAGCGTGAAACCATATTTATCAAAATCAAAGGCAATACTTGGCAGTCTTCTAGGCAAGATACCAAAGAGCCCATATTATGAGGAAGACAAAACTGTTTTTTATGAGGATATCCTTTCAACCTGTGAGCCTCGAGCTCCTGATGTAGACATCAATCCCATGGATACTGCTGTTTTGATATACACAGGAGGGACAACAGGAACTCCCAAGGGAGCAGAGCTGACTCATTATAATTTAATTTCTAATGTACTTCAAATCGTCGATTGGGTCCACTTGGAACAAGGAGATACCGCAAGGTCTGGAGGAGTTCGATATGGGGAAGAGGTCTTTGTGGGAGCTGTTCCATGGTATCATTCCTACGGATTAACACTTACAATGCTAATGGCCACATTGTATGCAGGAAAACTCGTCTGTATTCCAGACCCTCGATCTGGAAAGCCACCACTCTCTGATTTACTACGTGAATTGTCAAATAATAGGGGGACCGGTCTGAATTGCGTACCTGCACTATACGCAGCTATTGCGAGTCATCCTGATGTGAACAAATATGACCTCTCTTCTGTGGCAATCTGTAGTTCAGGAGCAGCTCCACTTCCTCCTGAGGTCGCAAAGTCATTCGAAGAAGTTACAGGCACACTTCTCTTTGAGGGGTATGGTCTCACAGAGACCTCTCCAGTAACTCACATCAATCCAACCAACAGAAAGTATCGTAAATTCGGTTCTATTGGTCTTCCTATCGCAGATACAATTTGTAAGATTGTGGATATGGATACTGGAACAAGAGAGATGCCAGTTGGAGAGATCGGAGAGATTGCCATCCATGGCCCACAGGTATTCAAAGGCTATTGGCAGAAACCTGAAGAGACTGCGAGTGTCATGCGCGAATTCAATGAAAAGCAATTCTTCCTTACTGGTGATCTAGGATATATGGATGAGAATGGGTACACATACATCAGTGATAGGAAGAAAGAGATGGTCAACGTAGGTGGAATGAAAGCATATCCGAGGGAAATAGAGGACATCCTCTTCATGCATCCGAAAGTAAAAATGGCAGCAGCCGTTGGAATACCAAGACATGGTGATCCAAGTAACGAGTTTGTTAAAGTATTCATAATACTAAAAGATGGCGTAACTGCAACACCAGAGGAATTCATCGAGTGGTCGCGAGAAAGGATGGCGGGTTACAAACGTCCAAGAGAAGTTGAGATTGTAGATAGCTTGCCAATGAGTAATATTGGCAAAGTACTCAGAAGAGAACTCCGTGAAGCGGAAATAAAGAAGAGATTAAGTGACTCATCCGAGAGATAATCTACATGAGTATACACTGCATGATTTCAACTGCAATGACAATTTAGAATCTTTCCCATATTTTCAATCTTCAGCAGCAGGTCGTGCATTCTACGATATTTCATTTTGTATTTACTTTATTCTTCCTTTAATTTATTAAGAAGTAAAGCTTAGAAATAAAGACCATTCTAAATTATCAAATATAGGTGTTCAAAATGGTTTCATGGAAAAAAATTGGTGCATATCTGGGAATACTTACTGGCATCATTTTTGTTGTTGTCACATTCATTGCCATGCTGACTTATCCAGGGGGATATTCATTTCTTGAATATTCCTTTAGTTCATTGGGTCAGACAGTGATAAACAGTACACCCTCATTGCTGAATTACGCTCTCTTTGTAACTGCATGCACTGGTGCTGCAGTGTGTCTTGTTCCATTCTTGTTTGTAATGCGAACAGAATTTACAAAAACATCAACGTTGAAAGGTCTAAGTTGGTTGGGCACTATCTTAGGTGTTGCATCTGCGCCAAATCTCTCTGCACTTGCCATTTTTGCAGGCAATGTGTATCCAGACATTCATGGTCTTACAACAAGACTCTTCTTTATACTCATAATGCTGGGAATTCTCTTCTATTCAATCGCAATCATCATGAAGAAAGATTTCGGGAACATTTACGCACTGATTGGATTCGTTGTTGTTATAGTGTGTGTTCTTCATATAATTGCAATGTTTGGAGTCATGTCCGAGTGGTTTGGTACTGCTGCATGGCAAAAACTTGCAGTGTATGCTTTAGTGCTATGGTCAGCATTTCAGGGTTACAGACTCTTGAAAATTTTCGAGTGAACTTTAAAGTCAAAGAGAAGATACAGCTTCTCTTAATCAAGTCAGATAATTTCAAAGGTGGGTCATGTGAGCAGGCATTAATATGGATGGTATCTAGGGCTTTTTACCAGGTTCTGAATTCTTGTGAGTCTTGCCAAGTTCCACATATAGCCTAGCTCCCACGAGAAAGGATTCTCTGAGTTCTTCAGGCACTTCCTTTACAATCTTTCCGGGAATTCCTAGAACAAGACATCCATCAGGAATTATGCTGCCATTAGTCACTACAGAACCAGCTCCAATCACGCAGTCATTTCCTACCTTCGCACCATCAAGAACAATTGAACCCATCCCTACAACAGTCCGATCGCCAATCTCGCATGCATGTATCACGCAGTTATGACCTGCAGTTACATAATCACCAATGATTGTATGGTTTGTCACCGTAGTATGCACTGTAGCATTATCTTGGATTGATGTACCTTTTCCAACTCGAATATAATTCATATCTGCTCGAAGCACTGCAAATTCCCATATGCTTGAATCAGGTCCGATTTCAATGTCACCAATGAGAGATGCTCGTGGAGAAACATAGGCTTCCGGGTCAATCTTAGGTCTCTTGCCATCAAATTCGTAAAGGCCCATTTTGCCACCTTAAATTGATGATTTTCTTCTGACTCTTTAAGAGTATCGTAATAACAGCGTACACGGATTTGTCATTAGAAAATATCAAAACCATACTTCTTACCATATTAGTCACTGAACAACAATGCCAGTTACACCGCTGCACTATCCATCTGCATTCATTATCCATAAGACAGACAGGAGGTTTTCACTGCCCGCACTCGTAGTCGGTTCCTTCATTCCAGACATCGAAGTGCCAGTCATGTGGGTGTTTTTCAGTAACCTTAGAGACCACTTCATCTTGCACAGTCTTGTTGGTGGATTGACAATAGGGACTCTTCTTGCAATCGTGTTAACTCGCTTTCTCTATACTCCAATTATCTCGAATATCTTCAAAGTGGATAGGAACGCGTTGAATGATTACTGCAGAATTTCACGGTGGATGGTTTTTTCTTGTGTCATTGGAATATTATCACATTTGATTCTAGACTATCCCATGCACTGGTATAATCCAATTCTTTGGCCATGGATCAATCCTGACGCTGTGGTAGGACCACTAGTTCTCTTATTCATGCAATGGTACGCATTAGAAACTGCATTTCTCATAGCGAGATTACTAATGCACATCATAATGATAGTAATCTGGATTGTGATACTTGCTCATCTGCAGTCCAAGGGCAACTTATGGTGTAGACATTGGATTGGTGAACCAAATGATCAGAATATCAATGAAAGGGTATGAACCACTCTTCCAGAGAGATGTAGGATTGAGTATCCAAAATATCATCATGCTCATACATTTTCCTTAGAAACTGGTTGAATTTGATGATACTCTCTGTACGAATCATAGCGAGCAGACTATAATCTTCGCTTGTGCGATATAGGTCCCAGACTTCATCATGTTCTGACAAAGTTTGAGCAATATCGCTGGCTTTTCCCGGGGACACTTTGATTCGAACAAAAAACTTCACCGGCAGACCAATAAGGCCAAAGTCAATGTCTATTGAATAGCCAACTATTGCTCGCTTCAGGGTTAATTTATCGATAACCTTGGATACCGCAGGTTGACTTAGGTAAGGGCTCATTAAAGTTCCAATCTTATCTTGTGTGAGAGGAAAAGGATTTTCTCTGGTAGGTTTCTGTCGATAGATTATTCTGAGTAGTTCCAACTCTTTTGTGGAGAGCTGTGATTGTAATGAACTCGTGGGCTTGATTCTAAAGCTATTCATTTTGTACGTAGCAAGGACATGTACAAGATTGTATTTACTGGTTCCCGAATTTGCAACTATACTATCGACCCTGTCTAAAAGATCTTCAAAGGTACCTTGACTATCATATCGAAAGAATCCAAGAAGGGAAAAATCGCCAGCTATCCCATCAAGAGATTCAAGCTCATCAATTTTCATCAAACTCGTACTAACATCCTTTTCTCTTGGATTACTCTTCATGAAAAGAATCGTTCCTCTAGCACCCGGGACCTGAGTGGGGTCAATAATGGTGGTATAGCTTCTGATAATGTTGGTCTTCACCAAGCTCTTGATAGAGCGTGAAACCCAGTTACGACTCTTACCAATTATATGACCAAGTGTTGCAGGAGTGTATCGTGAATTTTGGACTAGCGCACTCAACAGAAGTCGTTCAGTATCAGAAAGCATAATTTGCAATATTTTTCTCCTCAACGATGCAATTCATTCTCATTTATGATGGAATATTCATATATCTGACGGTTTGAGCTTGTTGCGGGATTTATCATGACAGAATACAAGGTCAAAGACATTAATCTTGCAGAAGAAGGCAGGCAACTCATTGATTATGCTGAGAAACACATGCCAGTTCTAATGCATCTGCGTGAGAAATACTCCAAGACGAAACCTCTCAAAGGAATGAGAATTGCAGGATGTTTGCATGTAACAAAGGAAACCGCAGTCTTGGTAGAAACACTTAGAGCCGCTGGTGCAGAAGTGGCATGGTCAGGATGCAATCCATTATCAACGAATGACAAGGTAGCTGCAGCTCTTGCAGCTAATGATGTACCTGTATTTGCATGGCATGGATTGAACACTGAAGAGTACTACTGGTGTATCGAGCAGACATTGAAGATCAAACCAACACTCACTCTCGATGATGGTGCGGATCTGATATTCACCCTGCATAACAAACATCAGGAGTTGATTCCAAATCTCTATGGTGGATCTGAAGAAACAACAACTGGTGTGATTCGTATCAGAGCTATGGCAGAAGATGGAGCTCTGAAATATCCAATCATGGCAGTCAATGATGCAGATACCAAACATCTGTTCGATAATGTCTATGGGACTGGACAGAGTGCATTCGACGCCCTTATGAGAGCAACAGCAATTCTTGTTGCAGGGAAGACCGTCGTTATTGGAGGATATGGCTATTGCGGACGTGGTATGGCTTTTAGAGCCAGAGGACTCGGTGCTGATGTCATTGTGACTGAAGTTGATCCAGTTAGAGCACTGCAGGCACGAATGGATGGATATCAAGTTATGAAGATGGATGATGCTGCTCCACTAGGAGATGTCTTTCTCAGTGCAACGGGGATGAAGGATGTGGTCGTTGGTCGACATATTGCCGCAATGAAAAATGGAGCTATCTTAGCAAATCTGGGTCATTATAATGTTGAAGTGAATGAACCAGACCTGATGGCTCTAAGTAAAAGCAAGACAAGGGTAAGAAACGCTCTCGATGAATATGAGACCAAGGACGGTCGATTTATCTATCTGATTGGAGAGGGCAGGCTTGCAAATCTGGCGGCAAGCGAAGGACATCCGAGCTCTGTGATGGATCTGAGTTTCAGTAGTCAATTCAATGCAATGATATGGCTCACAAAATATGGCAAGGAACTAAAACCAGGAGTGTACGAATTTCCAAAAGAACTTGACCAAGAAACAGCAAAGTTGAAGCTTCATACAATGGGAATTCAAATTGACGAATGGACAGAAGAACAGAAGCGATATGCCAAAGCGTATGCTGAAGGAACATGATACAAATTAGTGGAGATCTATTCTCCACTATTATCTTCATCGTCAGGTGAGGTATTATCAGAGGCATGTGAAAACAAGTTTCTGATACGTTGCATCTCTCGCATAGAATGTTCTAATTTCCTGCGAACAGCCAATACTTTCTTTGGATGTCGCTTCATCCAGCTGTTTAGATGCTCTTTCTTTCGAGAATTATCGATCAAGGCTAGCTCGTTTTTACATCAATTAAACCAGCTATTCACCATTATACTTCGACATCTTCTTGGGGAAATGTATGTGCCTCCTAATGTGTAGAAACTCTTCCAGATGCTGGGTAGTAGTTGTTGCATCCATATTCTATGTCACCAAAATCCCTTCTTCTTCATTAATTCATAGATTGATAGTGCATTGTCCACTGCTTTGCTAAGTTCATTCCTAACATCATCACGAATCATCTTCAGTGCATTAGTCTTGGATGATATGTTTCCCGGAGTCAAACTGTAGGCTTCTAGTCTGTTTGACGCATCATTGAAAGCGTCAGCAGTAATAAACGCTTGAGCCAAAGCTTTTCGAAAATCGTGAGGAATTATATCAGAAAGACCGACGAATTTTATATATGACCATGTTTCCAAATAAAAGGCAATAGGATGAGAATCTTTTAATTTTCTTTGAATGAATTTTAGCTCTGATATTAGATCTTCGATCTGTTGTTCTGCATTTTTTTCTTTTTCTTCAGCTTTGATTGTTTCTGAAAATAGAGTTGGTAATAGGAACGCAAGAACTATGCTAATCCATTGAATAACCAAATCGAATTGCTGAATCTGGATGGATTTAAGAATCAATAAGAATAGCAAACCAACTACAGATATTAATGTGATTCCCAAATATGTGCTCTTTTTCATAGTTTAGATGCTCCTACCTGTGATTACTGTAAGCTGGTTGACCTAAATAGTCTTCCAATGTAGGCGGAGTTTTTGACAATGGCTTCTTCTTGTATTGACAAATGTATTGACAAAGAGTCAGAATAATCATCATGATTAATCCACGGAGTATCCAGCAAGGTAACGCTCCTCTGACCTTCATTAAGCATCACAGAAGAAAAGGATTCCTTGCCAGAAAAATTCTTGCCAGGCTTTGCCAGAAAAAGAGATGGCTTTGGGGAAGATCCGAATAATAAAAAATATACACGAGTAAGTGGAATACTTGCAGTGGATCATCTTGATCCATTTTCGATAGATTATCGTGAAATTACTCTTTGGCACAATCCATTTGCCAAGAATTTAATTCCTTCATCAGATATTCCTTTTCGGCAAAAAACAATGTCCAATCCTGAAATACCTCATTACAACACAATACCTCCACAACAACCATCATTTGAGATTCTAAAGAGAATCCTTTGATTCTCTAACAAGTGGTATCTCTACATCCAGATTGGTCCATCGAGCAAAATACTGACCTGCTTGCCATGAACATCCGTAGCTGTGTATCCCAACCTCTCAATCTTACTGCTTTTCCCAACTCTGAAGATAACGTGACTCAACATGGTGAAAGGATACAATACATTAAAATCATTATCGAGAGCAAATCCAGCGAAACCTGTAAAGACATTGTAATTGTGAATCACAACACCAAGCCATTGATTGTTTCTCTTGGAATCTTGTGAAACCTCATCAAACGATGAATCAGCATAATCAAGATCACAGAAGTACTAGAGATTGGAGGCAAATTGAGTCTTCGGACTGGTCATGACCGTGATATTTCAAGATACAATTTAGCATTGGGTCAGTTCGAGTTTGCAAAAGGAAACTTACTCAATGCAAAGGAGTGCCTCGAACAAGCTCATGAGATATCTTCGCGAATGAGAGATGGAACTACCATGAATGAGGTGATGATTACCCTTGCTAAGGTGGAGCTATCTCAACTCAAACAATCAGAAAAAGGAGCTGTAGCTGGTCCTGGAAAGTGGATGACTGCTCTTGAGCACCTTGGCAGAACTCAGGAATTGCCTGGTATCGCGATGCAGTCAGCTATCCTGAATGCTGAGTTATTACAGAGTCAAGAACAATTCAAAGACGCCAGAGCAGTACTGAATAATGCATTGAACATTAGCAGCTCTCCAGGTGTTGATACTCTAAGAAGGAAAATTATAGCTCAGATACAAGAGATCGATCAGCTTCTAAGAAAAAGTGAGATACCACCTTGAAATTCAGGGAAACCAAACTTAGAAAGCGATTAGGGCGAGAGATATAACTAATCTAGTCCAACTTATGGAGAGCACTGAGAGACCTTCATAATTTAATTCTAGAGAGAAACTTAGATTGAGTAATTGCCACTTCAGTTACTCAAATCGATTCTCGTCGTCGCTAGATATATCCTGGATATTGTTTTAGAATTTCAGCCATCTCTTGCAGTCTTTTGTCAACTTTGTCATAGACTGAACCTTCTTCATATGAGCCATCTGAGAGTTTCTTACCAGCTTTCACTCCGGTCAACAGCTCAATCCCTTCATCGATTGAACTAATTGTATAGATATGGAATTTTCCAGAGTTCACAGCATCAACAATTTCCTCTTTAAGCATCAGATTCTGTGTATTACTCTCGGGAATCATAACTCCTTGCGTTCCAGTAAGACCATGAATCTTACATACTTCAAAGTAACCCTCAATCTTCTCATTGACACCACCAATAGCTTGAACATCACCATTCTGATTAACAGAGCCTGTTACAGCAATGTTCTGCTTAAGAGGTAGGCCCGAGAGTTCAGAGAGAATCGCATAGAGTTCTGTACTGGAAGCACTATCTCCATCAACACCAGAATAACTCTGTTCAAACGCTATTTTTGCAGTCAGTCCTAGAGGCTTATTATGGGCAAAGCGGCGAGAGAGAAATCCACTAATAATCATGATTCCTTTTGTATGAGTAGGACCACTCATATCCGCTTCACGTTCAATATTTACAAGACCTTGCCGACCAACGCCTACACTTGCTGTAATTCGAGAGGGACCACCGAAGGCAATATCGCCATAGCTAAGGACAGCCAGACCGTTGACCTGTCCTACTCGTTCTCCAGTTGTATCGATCAGAGTAATTCCTCTAGCAATCATCTCCTGTATCTTTTCTTGAATTAAATTTGATCGGTAGATTTTCTCTTCAACAGCTTTCTTCACATGAGTACTGGTAATGTGTCTAGCTTTTTCTTTTTCTGCGTAGAATGAGGCCTCGCGCACAATGTCAGCAACATCTGCAAACTTTGTTGAAATCTTAAGCTGATCTTCTGCTAATCTCGAACTATATTCAATGATTTTGCCAATTGCATCTTTAGTTAGATGTCTTAGTTCCTCTTTTGTACACACATTACATATGGCAGCTACATACTTACTGATGTTCTCCTCATTCCGGTTCATTGTGATATCGAAGTGAGCCTTCACCTTGAATAGTTCTTTAAAATCGGGGTCCTTTGTGTAGAGTATCTCATAGACCTCTGAGTTACCAATTAAGACAACTTTGACATTGAGTTTGATTGGTTCAGGTTTTAGACTTCTAGCTGAGATGATGCCAGCAGATTCAACAGTATCTTCTATTGTAATCTCTCCATTTTTCAAGGCACGTTTTAGACTATCATATGCAAGTGGAGCTGTTAACAACTCCTGTGCCGGTATGACGATGTATCCTCCATTTGCCTTATGCAGACTCCCAGGACGAATTAGAGTGAAATCAGTAGATAGGATTCCAAATTTAGCCTCTTTCTCAGCTTGTCCAAAGAGGTTGAGATAGGTTGGATTCAACTCAGCAATAACTGGCGCTCCCTTTTGTTCCTCATTGTTAACTAAAATATTGACTTCATATTTCCTAAAGAACGACTCGACAGCAATTTGAAGCTCAGGAGAGGAGGGAAGTTCGTCAGGATTCTGCAGAAAAGCATCAAGATGGTCAAGGATATCATCTTGAATTGCATCGATATAATTGATGACTTTGTCAAGACCTTCATAGGTCTCCTTTAGATAATTCACATGATGGTCAATTGCGAAGAGCGCAACTTTGCGATTTAGTTCCTTAAGATCTGTTTTTGCGCTTGCATCTATCTCTCTCAGTTGCCGCATCGTATCCCGTAGCTCGCCTTCAAGTTCTTCCCTAGATTTGTTTAATTTCTGAAGAGCAACAGCATCAAGAGATTCAATATCCTGTTGCTCCATCATTCTCCCTTCTCTTGTTGGCACTATCAGCAGACCACTCTCAGAACTTTGAAGGGCAAATCCTTTCTTCGTAGCAACTTGACTTATTTCTGACACTAACTTGTCGCGTTTCTCATCAGCTGTCTTGAGAGTAACCTTGCGACGATTGGCATAGTCTTTACTTTGAAAGGCTTCAGGAAGAACCTTTTTCGTATTTTCAATGAAATCAGCAATATCCTTTTTGAGCTTCGTTGCTCTGCCTGGAGGTACTACAAGAGCACACGGTTCTGAAGGATTCTTAAAATTATGAATGTAACACCAATCAGATGGCGGATTCTTTGATTGTGCAGCCGCCTCAAGGAATACTTTGACGGTGGTTGTCTTTCCTGTACCAGGTTGTCCTGCAACATAAATATTGAAACCAGGTTTATCGATTTCGAGGCCAAAGGTTAGGGCTTTCAACGCTCGACTTTGACCAATTATTTCATCGAGCGGAGAGAGATCAGCTGTTGTTGTATAGGATAATTTACTGGTATCATACGACAATCTAATCTCTTTAGGCTTTAATTCTTTCATCATCTTAATCAGTAGCAACATGCAAAATGGAAAGATAAGGTGTTACCTGTGACAAAAATTCCAAGTTGAGATGAGATAGAAAGAAGAAATCCAAATTGAAAGCATTACTCAAAGGCTATATAGAAATTTCACTATGTGATTAATCAAATTGAAATCAAGTCAAGAAATTAGAATTCGATGGAAGTAGATTCCAATGAGAAGACGCACAATAATGTGTTTTGCGGCGGGTACCATCCTTATCATTGTGCTGGGATTAGTTCCAATTAATCAGGTTGTAGAGAGAAACTACAAGGCACATTACTTCTCGAACCAAGATAATCGGATAGAAATCACGTTTGGAGGACCTAGAGTAACCTGGGTGACAGTAGAATGCAATATAACCACAGAGATACATTATTTGTACCCTAATGGAACGTGGGTTGGATTACGGAATGTACTCCTTGCATCAGCAGTAGCTATGAAGGCGCAATACAACTATTATGGTGAATATCCTACGATAATTGTAGAAATCGTAGCTGAGGAGCCATTCATGGCATATATAACTTATACATATCTTACTACAGTAAAGATGAATTACTTTGAGAGAGTTCTCTATACATTTAACTTGCTCAGTTAATCAAGAGAGCAAATTGTCGAAAAGGGATCTGCATATAATATACAAGTAGTTGAGTCATGAGAGATAATGGAAACTTCTTCATCCATTCCTTGCCAACATAACAGTTTTTGAATCACTTTGGTTTGCCTAAATGCCTCCTTAACTTCTTTCATAGTTGCATCATGAAAATTAATCATCTTATGCGTGATGATACCGCGACATCTTGAATCATGATTAGAAATCTAATTTAAGTTTGAAAGCCTTCTCGAATTTCTGAAGCTTTGGAGCAATCACATAGCGACAATATCCCTGATTTGGATTATTTCTGAAATAGTTCTTATGGTAGTCTTCAGCAGGGTAAAAAACTTCAAAGGCAGTAATTTCGGTCACAATAGGTGTCTCGAACACTTTCTTCGCTTCAATCTCATTCTTTACCCGTTCGGCTATTGTTTTCTGGTGTTCATTATGATAGAAGATTACGGAGCGATATTGTGTACCGAAATCATTTCCTTGACGATTTAATGTTGTAGGATCGTGCGTGTTGAAAAAGATGTCAAGAAGGTCTTCATAGGATATTATATCAGGATTGAACTCAATCTGACAGACTTCAACATGACCTGTATTCCCTCTTGAAACCTGTTCATATGTCGGATTCGTAGTATGCCCTCCAGAGTATCCGGATGTCACTGACTTTACTCCTCTAATCTGTTGAAAGACAGCTTCAGTGCACCAGAAACAGCCTGAACCAAATGTAGCAATTTCCATAGTTCGATATTTGCAATATTATTAATCAACTAACGTAAAGCGGAAAATTTCATCCAATATCAAAGCTTAATCCCAATGAATAGGCCTTCTTTGGACAAACCCGGCTCTATAAAGGAGGCAGAGAGGTCACAATCTTTCATCAGACTCAGATATGAATTCCTAGAAAAAATTCCCATGGGGCTTGGATCTACAAAGTGTTCAATTCCATTTTCCCTTGTGGATATGAGAAAATGAAAATTAAGATAGGCAATATCACCGTCTCTCATGGTGACATTTGTCCTGGCAATCTTAATCTCAGGAAGGTCTAGGCAAAGAATGTTCATTGATCTGTCCCTATATGTTTCTACTGTAAAAAGAGGTTCAATGATAGTAATTCCTCCAGGTGAAAGATGGTTAGAAAATGTCTTGATAGCTTCTGCTAAGTCATCGAGAGTTGTAAGATAGGAGATGGATCCAAAAAGACAGGTGATTATGTCGAAGTTCTGATCAAGTTTCATGGAGGTCATATCACCCTGAATAAACTCAATCTCAGGGCATTTTTCGCGAGCGACTTTCAACATTTCCTCACTAATATCAAAACCTTTAGTTTGATATTTGTCCTTCAGGTAGGAGATATAAGCTCCAGTCCCACATGCAACATCTAGAAACTCGTTTCCTGATGATTTCTTATACTTCTTGATAATTTCATGAAGTGTCATAGTTTTTTTTCATAGTCAATAGTGGCATACATTGAGTCATAATATCTTGCAAGTCTTGTATAGAAATTGCTCATTTTTACTTCTCCTTGTGCAATTGACAAGTATCATATTTAGTATCAGAGTACCAATAAGAGTGCCAAATATTCCGTACCAGAGAGATTGTAGTAACAAGTAGAGTAATGCAACTGGCAGGAATACGAGATAGAGGAGATTGATCGATGGATTCGTATCTCTATCAATAAAAGATGAGACCAGAGGCGTAATGCATAGGATTCCTAGTGTTATGTATATCAGTAGTATATTTCTAATCTCGCTCATACGAGCTTCGGACTCCCTTAATGGTTGAGAGTTATTGAAGAAATCAAGTGAAAAGTCTATTGAACCTATCAATCTAGCAAGGAGGGATGAGGTTTACCAAAGATCGTTCTGTGATAATTTAACGTTCTTGGATTTGAAATATTTATTGAGAAGGTAAACCACATAGACCAAAAGACCGAGGAAACCAGAGAATATACACAGATTGTAGATGACTTGACTCGGAATGAGATTAAAATATGGATTTCCTAGGAGGGGATAGAATGGATTCATCTCTGCATAAAGAAACGAATCCAGGAAGATATGAGAAAATGTACCGAGTAGACTCGCAAGCAGAAGACTACGAAAAGTTGACTCTTGTTGAACACCAAACCCAGAAACAATTGCATTGAGAACACCACGAAATGGCCAGAGCACAATAGCGAGAGAAATGGCTACAATGAATGCAGCCAGATATGTATGTAAGATGCCATGAAGAGGAAATGGAAGATTAAACAGCATTACTACAAGTGGTTCTAGATCAAGAATCACACTAGCGATGAAGAGGGTAGAGATATCAACTAATGAAAGAAGCACCATTCCAATTAATAGTGCAGGTCCAAAATGGAAAGGAGTAAATGGCATAATCCTATCTCAAACATTTTTCATTTTCTGACAATATAAATTGACGTACTAGTTATAACTTGTACTCATCGAATGATAGAAGAAAATCGGTGTTCTTCATCTATCTGAAGTCTTCAGGTCTCTAATTCTGCTCCTTCAAAATCGTCAGATTCTACAAGACTCATCATATTTGTATGCTCACTATCCTTATGGATTCTAATCATTGAAATCCAACCCATCGGGATTATGCTTGAATGCACGGGTCTTCTGGGACCAACAATGAAGTAGTCTTCCCCAACATAGATTATACGAACGCCATGTGTTTCTGCAACCATCTCATCAAGATCATCTGCGCGACCATATGCACTAGAACACAGATAGATATCAACAAGGCTCTCAGATTCAGCAAGAAAGTTTAACATTCCATTCCAATCTTTCCCAAATTCTAGCGTGCTTTGATTCGTGTCCATTTATCATACCTCAACAGATATTTCATCAATATTGTAATAGTACCAGACATATAAGAGCTCAGAGAAAGAGGGAAGACCTTCCAATAGTGAGATATACATGGCAAATCTTGCCGTTCTATTTTGATTGATTCTCCACTATTTGTATCATAATCATACCAAATAAATATCCGAATAATGGAAAGAGTCTTAACAGAATAGCAACCGGCAGCGTCGGTTCAATCCTCACTCTGGAAAGGTGCAATATATGCGCATACTAAAAATGCAGTCAAAATTTCTCGAAGTTTTTCTAGAAAGTCTTGAAAAATTCGGAGCCCTATACGGACCCGTACGAAAAGGCAATCTGTTAACTTTTGATAAGGTCGAGAAGACTTCAGATATTGAACTATCTGATGACCATCCGATGATTCCATTGAAAAAGCTCTTTCATCCAAAGAGGTTCACCATGCTTCATTTCAACGAGAAAGGATTCTATCCTGACTACTCGATGATTGAAAAGCGAATTATCATTGGAGTACATCCATGTGAAATTCATGGTCTTCTCAGACTTGATGAGATATTCTTGAAAGAACCAGCAGATCCATACTATGCAGGATTACGCGAGAATTCATTGATTATTGGATTCTCCTGTATGCCAACAGAGTCTTCGATTTGCAAGTCTGCAGGTACTGATATTGTTGAAGAAGGATTTGATTTGTTCTTTGTGAATCTGGGTGATTTCTATCTCGTCTGGGTTGGATCAAGTAGAGGACATGATATGATCTATGAACGTGAGGAATTCTTCGAAGAGGATGTAAGTCATGAGGACATTCAGAAATACATTGAATGGCGAAACAAGAGAAATAGAGTCTTCAAGACCCATATTGACTTCAAGAGTATGCCTGATATCATGGAGCTGAGTCATGATAGTGAGGTGTGGGATTATTTTGCAGACAAGTGCCTTTCATGTGGACAATGTTCCATGGTCTGTCCAACATGTAACTGCTATAATGTAGTAGACTACTTTGATGTGACGAATGAAACCACTGGACGGCGTGAGCGATCATGGGATAGTTGCATGTTTGTGGATTATAGCCTTGTTTCGGGAGATCATAACTTCAGAGCTAAACGTGCAGATCGTCTCAAACTCTGGTATACTCACAAGTTGAAGTCTTTTGGAAGTGAATATGGAAGCCCAGGATGTATTGGATGTGGTCGATGCGTAGAGACCTGTCCTGTCGATATCAACGTCCTTACTGTGTCGCAAGCACTCACAAACAGGGAGGTGCCAAAATAATGAATGTGTCCGAAATGTACGAAAATCCCTATCAACCAGAACCAGCAAGAATTGTTCGACACTATGATCTAATCAAGGACCACAGGTTCTTCCAAATACGACACCTGGATATGAACAGAGCAATGTCATTTACCTATTCACCAGGTCAGTTCATAATGGTTTCAATACCCGGGGTCGGTGAAGCTCCTTTCTCCATTTCTTCAACACCTAGTAGACCAGGAATACTTGAATTAGGTGTCCGAAAAATGGGAAAGATGACTGAGGCATTCTTTCAAAAACGGGACAACGATATGATTTACATTCGTGGACCCTATGGTAATGGATTCAAACTAGACCAGATGATAAACAAGGATATCATTATCTTAGCCGGAGGGCTCGGAGTCATTCCATTACGTTCCATTCTCTATTATGTTCTTGATAATCGAGACCAATTTGGTCGAGTATTCTTCATGTATGGTGCAAAGAATCCTAGTGAGATTCTCTTCAGAGAGGAATTCTTCCAATTGAAACAGAGAGAAGACATCGAATGTATGTATACTGTTGACAAACCAGATGCTGAATGGACTGAGAATGTCGGTGTAGTTACAAAGATGTTCAAAGATCTTCCACCAATAGATCCACGTAAGACAACAGCTGTAGTTTGTGGACCACCAGTGATGTACAAATTCGTCATTGATGAATTTCTCAAGTTGAAAATACCAAAGAACCAGATACAGCTATCATTAGAACGGAGGATGAAGTGCGGAGTTGGTAAATGTGGACACTGTGCACTTGATCACCTGTATACATGTTCGGATGGACCTGTCTTTACGTATTGGGATACATTACATTTCAGGGAGTTGATCTAAATGGCTTGGACACATGAACCCTCGACAGTTCCAAAACCGAAAGTCGGAGTCTATGGATTTACAGGGTGTGCAGGGGACCAACTGGTTATAATCCATACAGAGGATGAATTACTCAACCTCTTTGGATCAGTAGATATGAAATCATTTGTAATGGCTTCAAGTAATCCAGAAGAAGGACCACTTGATGTAGCCTTTGTTGAAGGAAGTATTAGTACCGAAGAAGAGAAGGAACATCTTTTGGATATTCGAAAGAGAGCGAAGATACTTGTGGCAATTGGCAACTGTGCGTGTAGTGGCGGACCACAAGCGATGTATACGGGTGATGAAGACTACACAAAACGTTTACAAAAGGTATATGGTGATGTCAAGTTCATTACTGAACCAATTGAAGCAAAACCCATAGATGCCTTTGTCACTGTAAACTATTATCTTCCAGGCTGCCCCATTGACTCAAAGCAGGCTTTTGCACTTATTTCTCGTCTCATCCATCAGACAATTCCAGAACCATATCCTCACCCAGTCTGCCATGAATGCAAATTGAACGAGAATCACTGTCTACTACTTGATAAGAAATTCTGTATGGGACCAATAACAGCTGGAGGGTGTAATTCAATATGCCCAAGTCATGGACTCCCGTGTGTTGGATGTTGGGGTCCAAATGATGATGCAAACTTTAGTCAACACATAAAGCTTCTCGAGAGTTTTGGAATAACGAAGAAAGACATCGTTAGAAGAATTAGAAATTTTGGAGGTCATAGAATCCTAAAGTATTTGGAGAAACTTTGATAGCGGAGGAAAGTGAAATGACAGCGAAAAGAGATATCGTAATTGAACCTCTGTCCCGAGTAGAGGGACACGGAGGTATTAAGGTTGAAATTCAAGGTAATAAAATAAGCAACGTTGAGGTTCAAATACTTGAAGGACCTAGACTTTTCGAACAATTAGTTGTAGGAAAGACACCTGAAGAAGATCTTAGTATTGTTCCCAGAATCTGTGCTATCTGTAATTTGTCTCACAAATATGCAGCTCTTAGAGGACTCGAAAAAGCATTAGGAGTTGAAATTCCGAAGACTACTCAAATCTACCGGCAACTAATGCATCATGGCGAGATGCTCGAGAGTCACAGCCTTCACCTATATTTTCTTGCTCTTCCAGATTTTCTTGGCTATGATAATGCTGTAGCCATGGCTGAGAAATATGGAGGTACTGTTGTCAAAGCATTGCAACTCAAGAAATATGGCAATAAAATCATGCGAATGATGGGCGGTAGAATGGTTCATGGAGAGAATCCAGTACTCGGAGGATTCAGCAAACTGCCTACCAAAGAAGAACTAATAGAGATTAAAGAAGAGGCCTTGGAGCTATTACCTTTTGCAATGGATACAATCGACCTTCTAGCAGAACTTGAAGTTCCCGACCACATGGAGAGAGAGACACAATTTCTCTGTTGTAAGCCACCACACGATGACTATGATTACTATGGTGATGCTCTTCTGACTTCGGATGGTGAAGAACACCCGTTGGAGAAGTACAAGAGTGTCATCAAGGAACGCGTCGTGGGACATAGCTTTGCCAAACGTGGAACATATAATGAGGCACCCTTTACAGTTGGTGCCATTGCTCGTGTAATAATCCTTGGAGAGAGACTGAAGGGAAAGGCAAAGCAGGCATACAAGAAACTGTTCAATGAACGGTGGTATCGTAATCCGTTGTACAACAATTTTGCTCAGGCTATTGAACAAGTCTATTCTCTTGAGGGAATCATAGATGTAGTAAACCAGCTACTATCAGAAGATATACCAGCGATAGCACAGCCTACAACAGATACAGGTATGGGAACAGGAGCTGTTGAAGCGCCACGAGGAACTCTCATTCATCACTATAAGATAAAAGAGGGAAAGACCGTAGCAGCTGATTTCATTACACCCACAGCAATGTTTCTTGACGATATTGAAGCATTCATTCGGACAGGAGGAGAAACGCTTCTTGCAAAGAATCAGATGGACAATATCGAACTCAAATTTGAGATGATTGCAAGAGCATATGACCCATGTATCAGTTGTAGTGCACATCTGGTCAATGTGGTTTACAAAGAGGATTGAGGCAAGTTCAGGATTGTCAGGTCTTGATAGTCCTGAATGCTTCCTAGACTTTGCTGATAAAGAGATGCACCTATCCTCTAAGAGAATCCTTAAGAAATGATACCTTTTGCAAATTCTAAATTTATGAGGACATCCAATGGCTCAATATTGTGTTATGGTCAAAGGACCCTGTAGAGGAAAAATGTGCGATTTCTGGGCAAGAGTAAAGATACGTAAGACCACAGATGATGAATTATTGGTAGGAATTAGGGAAGCAATAAAGAATTGTAAGATAGACAGCTCAGTGCAAGTGACTGAAGTAATTCGGGAATACTGGATACAGCTGGGAGTACGAAATTTCGAGAGACTTCGTGACGAAGAGCCTAAATTATGGACAAAGATGATGCAAATAGACGCTCTTGTCAAGAAGGAAATGCAATATGAGTAATGTTAAGGCGGAGGAATCATATTCTCTCTGTTGATTATCCATTTTGGATCTAATGCTTTTTTCACAGACTGCATTTCTTCTATGCCAGTTTTGCCATACATGACTTCAAGAAATGCACGCTTGAGTTTTCCAATTCCATGTTCTGCGGCTACGGTGCCTCCAAGTTCAACGGCTCGCTTCGCAAAAAGCATGTAGTTATCCATCCCTTGTTGCACTTCCTCATTATTTCGAGGAAGCATGTTGACATGTAGGTGGTTATTGCCAATATGTCCAAAGATAACATACTCCATACCCTGCTCTTCCAGTACGGATCGATAGAATTTCAAATATTCTCTAAGAGCGACATCAGGAACAGCCATATCAGTGCCAATCTTATGCACTTCATGATACTCTGCCTTTCGTTGAGCAATTAATCCATTGACCGTTTCAGGAACAAAATGGCGAACAGTCTTCATTTTCTCTAATTCAGCTCTATCAAGTCCTGCCCAGCTTGATTCAGAAGAGGAGTTATTTTTGTTTAACACTTCTTCGAGAGCTATAACCATTGGTTCCATTTGCTCTTCGGTGTATGAGAACTCAAAGAAAACGATGCTTTTTGTATCCGCCTTCATAGCAGGAACTGTAATCCCCGCTGAACTTGCTTTTTCTTTGATTATTTTAATGGCATTAGGACCAAAATATTCCAAGAAATCCATCTTGATTAGGGATTCAGGTGCTCTTACATCATACACAAAATTCACGGCGTCTTCTTCACTGGAGAAAAATGCCATAACTGTCATGATATTCTTTGGAAGCTTTTCGAGGTTAAGTTCTACCAAGGTGATTATTCCAAGAATACCTTCTGAACCAATAAAGAGGTCAATCAAGTCCATACCTGATTTTGCATATAAGCCCGCAGCATTCTTGGTTGATGGCATTTTATAGCTTGGAATTTTTACGGCCACTTCACTACCATCACTCAATGAGATAATGAACTGATCATCTTCAGCTTTAACAAGACCACGGGTAATGTCTAGAACATCTCCATTCGCTAAGACAACTCTAATTCTCCTGACCCAATCACGAACGGCTCCATACCTGAATGTTCGTGCTCCTGAGGCATTGCATGCAACAATTCCGCCAAGCCATGCGCTTGTTTCAGTAGGATCTATAGGAAATGTGAAATCATCTTTCTCACTTAAGAACCGATTCAAAGCAGCTTGTTGTTCAGCAGTGCCCTTATCTTGAAGTGGTTCCAACTTCTTGGAAGTCACAACTTTTACCATGTCTTCAAGGGTAACTCCAGCCTCAGAGGTTATTGAATAGCGTGCATCTGATTCGTAGTAATTCATAAAGAGTATCTTATTCATCTTTTCAAGGTTCAGAGCAATTCCACCAAGAGGTACTGAAGCTCCGGTGAGACCAGTCCTTGCTCCTTGAATGGTGAGAGGTATGTCATTTTCAAAGGCATATTTCATCGAAGAAGACACTTCAGCTTCATTGCGTGGAAAAATAATTCGATCGGCTTTTCCATTGAAGGAGTGACTCTCATCGTCTAGATAGAGAGCATAAGTATCTGTAATCTCAGATTGGTCAGTCACCATCTTAATTTCTGAAATATCCACGAGTGTGGGTGGATTAGCTTCTATATGGTTGGTCATGATCAATACTCCTTAGAAGAGATATCACTGTCTTCTGTGCGAGAAAATCGATAATATCAAGGATTTGGTCTAACCGTTGAACTAATTCTTTATGAGGAGTTAATAGAGAGATTCAGTAGTATTTGATATCTATTGAGCGTGGCAATGTGAAGATAGCAGCAATATCAGACCTTCATATTCTTCCTAATGAAAACGATTATCGATTTCTTAATTGTATAAAAGAAAAGGTGGACGAGATTAGTCCGGACATCTTCGTGATTGCAGGAGATATAAGCGACTCTTTAGAGGTTGTATCGAAATCACTTGAAATACTGAAGAAAACAGAGTGTTCACGGTTGTATGTCCCTGGAAATCATGACATCTGGTTTGAAGATGGTAGTGGACCAAGTTCTTTAGAAAAATACACTAAGAGTCTTAATGAAATTTGTGAGAAAAATGAGTTTGCATATCTGCCTAATTCAATATTCGTAGATGATAAGGTTGCATTTGTCGGGAGTATTGGATGGTATGATTATTCATTCAGACGACCTGAACTTGAAATTTCTGAAAAGAACTATATTGAGAAGGAGTATCATGATGCGGTATGGTACGACCTATTCAAAATCGATTGGAACTATTCTGATATAGAAGCAACAGATCTCTTTAACAGAAAATTGGAATATGATTTGAAAACACTCTCAGACGAGATCTCTCAAATTATCTATATCTCTCACCATTTGCCGTTCAGAGAACTTACAGTCTATAAAGACAGACTTCCTTGGGATTTCTATAGTGCCTTCATGGGATCAGTAAGTACTGGAAAAATCCTGCTTAACGACAAGAGAGTTGTCCTATCCATATCAGGACATAGTCATGTGAGGAATATGATTTCTCTTGGGCATCTTACAGCCATAGTGGTACCTGTTGGGTATTGTCGTCCATCAGTAGAGGACCTTGATGAGTTTGTTAATCGGTCAGTGGCAACGATTAAAGTAAATGGTAACAAGGTAGAGGTAATTGATTTTACTCAAGGGGACATTTGCGATGGATTATCATATGTGAATTCGAGAGATTGATTGCCTGACGACAAATTAATGAGTAGGAGGTACAATGACATCATTTGCGCTGCCATAGCAGCTCGATAGTATAGAATATAATGATGTGATTACAGCGATGCATAGACCGGGATGGGAAGTAATAGCAACCGTTTGTTCTGTAATCATGATTGTTGTTGCACTTGTAATGACAGTAATCTATCATAATGTACCCGGAGCAATCATCGTTGTTTTTGTTGGTACATATGTACTCATCTCTACAGAGAAAATAAATCGAACTGCTATGTCTCTATTGGGTGTAGCTATAGCTGGTGTAGTTCTATTTGTTGCATTCGAGATGGGAATCCAAGGGGGCGTGGAATTTACCACCTTAATTGAACATATAGAGTGGACGACAATTATTTTCATTATAGCAATGAGCATTATCGTATCAGTTGCTGCATCTTCGGGTTTGTTCCAGTATATCGCACTAAGGATTGCAACCAGAAGTCAAGGAGATCATAAACAGCTGTTCATAACATTCCTAGTCTTCGTTTCAGCAATCAGCTTGTTTTTTGACACAACTTCAACAATGCTTATTGCAGCACCTCTAACAATCGAGATATGCAAAGCCTTAGAGGTGGATTTCAAACCATTCCTTGTGTCTGAAGCAATAGTATGTAATTTCTCATCAATTCCGTCTATTGTAGGTGCAGTACCCAATCTTGTAATTGCCGGACGTACCGGTTTGAATGTAGGATTTCTATTTATTGTATTTATGCCACTTTCTATCATTCTCTTTCTAGTGAGTCTGCCAATTCTTCTAAAATGGTATGGGACAACGTTTGGTGTGACTGAAGAACATAGAGCAGATGCAGTGTTTTCTATTGATCCAGCAACCATGATCAAGGATCGATGGGACTTCAATATCTCTGCGGCCGCAATAGTTATGCTTGTAATTGGATTTGCAATAGGACCTATATTCGAAGTTGTCCCTTCCATGATTGCCCTTATCATTGCAGGATTCTTGCTTCTGCTGGCTCATGAAAGAGCTAACGAGTTCCTGAATAGGGTCGGATGGCCTACTGTCTTCTTTCTTGTTGGACTCTTTGGTTTGGTAGGAGCACTCAGTATAACTGGAATAATAGATGCCATTGGTGATGGCATAGGATTGGTCATTGGCAACGATCCAGCATTTGCAACAGTGTTCTTAGTCTGGATACCGGCTATGCTTTCAGCATTCCTTGATAATCTACCTGTTTCAGCTGTACTTGCTCCAATTGCCGAGAATTTAGCAGTCCTTTCCCCAGTTATTCCCTTAGCTCTAGTCTTTGCAGTCAATATTGGAGGGTACATCTTCACACCACTTGGCTCTCCAGCCAACATGGTGGCAATCGGTCTCTCTGAGGCAGAACATGATCCAATTCCATTTATAGAATTCGTGAAGATTGGGACAATTCTTGGCTTTATCCATCTCGCAATCGGTACTGGCTATCTATTATTGATTAATTTGTTATTAGGGTTCTAATTGATAGTGTGGTCTATGCATTAATATAGCGGCATGATACAAACAAGAGAATGTTGTGAACCCATGCAAGAACCCATTGGAACATTCGTCATTTTAATCTTCATTGGTACCTATCTTGCCATATCAAGCGAGAAAGTAAACAGAGCAGCTATGTCGATGACGGGTATGGGTTTTGCAGGATTGGCTCTGTGGGCATCACTGGCATTAGGTGGTTTTGGTGTCAGTTTTACTCATCTAGTTGAAAATATTGAATGGAGTACGATTCTCTTTCTTGTGTCAATGATGGCGATTGTATCTGTAGCTGGACACTCGGGAATGTTTCAATATATCGCGTTGACACTTGCTAAGCCCACAGGGGGTAATACAAGTAGGTTATTCACTGTCTTTATCGTCTTTGTCTTTTTTGTTTCAATTGTATTCGATACAACCTCAACAATGTTGATAATGGGACCACTTACAATTGAAGTCTGTAAGGCATTAGAGCTTGATTTCAAACCATTCCTCATTACAGAGGCAATAACATCAAACTTTGCATCAATCCCTTCAGTGGTTGGAGCTGTACCAAATCTTGTTATCGCTGAAAGAGTCTACCAAGCAGGCGTTGTAAGCTTCAATGCAGGATTCCTATTTCTTGTAATGATGCCACTTTCGGTAATGCTATTGATTGTTACACTGTTTATCCTACAAAGAGTGTTCAAGAAGCAATTGTGTGATACCAGTGAAGAGATTGTAGACGAAGTATTTGTAGTATCACCTCAACATATGATACGATCCAAAAGCGATTTTTACATTTCACTCATAGCAATAGCAATACTTACACTAGCATTTACCTTTGGACAAGGCTCAGGTCTGGAACCACCACTCGTGGCAATAATAGTAGCCTTCATTGTTTTACTGATGACACGGGGACGTGTTGAAGACATCTTAGCAGAGATTAATTGGAATACTGTGTTCTTCCTCATTGGTATCTTCGGACTTGTTGCTGCTTTAGACATTGTTGGATTCATTGGAGATATTGGGACAGCGGTAACAGGAATAGTAGCAGGAAACCTTGGTGGTGCCGTTGTCTTCCTAGTCTGGGTACCTGCGTTACTCTCTTCAGTTATAGATAACATACCAGTTTCAATTGTCCTCTCACCCATCGCAGCAACTCTAGCAACATTGACACCTGTGTTTCCAGCCATTCTAGTGTTTGCAGTCAATGTAGGAGGTTATATTCTGCCAATTGGTGCTCCAGCAAACTTACTTGCATTGGCGATGTCAGAGAAAGAACACGATCCTATCAGTTTCAAAGCATTTGCTAAGATTGCTACGCCATTGGCTCTAATCCACCTTCTCATCGGTACAGGATGGCTAATTCTGATGTCGTTTATAATATGAAAATTAGAGGCGTCCAGCCTCCGACATATGACCACCGGGAGGAAGACACAGCGGAAACAAGACGCCATATCCATTTAGTAAAATTTCCTTAACAGTTTTTAGTATAAAGCAGAAATGCGCAAATTTGAGTTCAAGAGATTGCTTCATTAAAGGCCCTATTTTTAAACGCCATGCTGTAAAAGAAAATCGTATAAAAAACAGAGTGAAGTCTATTGCCTAAACGAGTCAGATGTCCGTATTGTGATACCCTCTTTAGCAGGGATATCCTTGATGAGCACATTCGTAGATGTAGAGAAAAAAATCATTCAAAAAAGGAAACAAGCCTAAGAAAGAGATATCGTAAGGTCATCATAGATGGTAATAATATTGCGTATCATTTCTCACAAGATGGACAACCACAGGTGAAAAATCTCCTACTTGCATATAATAGCTTGACTACTGGTGGATACAAACCGGTTTTTGTTATATCTGCTGCTCTCCGTCATGTAATTGATAAAATAGATACACTGAACACTTTCATATCAGAAGCTCAAGTCATTACTGCACCTCGTGGAATAAACGATGACCTAAAAATCATTCAAATTGCTCAAGAGATGAATGCAGATATTATTTCCAATGACAGGTTTTTGGATTGGATTGAGAGATATCCTTGGGTGCCAAATAGACTTCGAAGATATAGAATGACACCGACAGGTCTAATATTGACATAGATATCGCAAAGGAATGCAGGTATCCTTCGAAAGCATTAAAATCAGTCGTGAATTGCAAATGCTAGTCCTGCATTTAGTGAGATGGAAAATATGAAAATCAGTGAACTACGAAGCATGTATTTGGAATATTTTAAAGAGAGAGGACATGCTATCATTGCTTCTGCATCACTGATTCCAGAAGATGATCCTTCAGCACTCTTTACCTCTGCAGGTATGCATCCTCTTGTACCATATCTCCTAGGACAACCTCATCCCCAAGGTAAACGACTGACCAACGTTCAGAAATGCTTACGCACTACAGATATTGATGATGTCGGTGATACAACTCACCTCACATTCTTTGAGATGTTAGGAAATTGGAGTCTTGGGGATTACTGGAAAAAACAGGCTATTACATGGAGCTACGAATTCCTTACATCGAACAAGTACCTAGGTTTTGATCCTGCGAAACTTTCGGTCACAGTGTTTGCAGGAGATGAAGACTCGCCTAGAGATGATGAGGCAGCAAATGCTTGGAGAAGTATGGGAATACCTGAACACAGGATATACTTCCTTGGAAAAAATGATAATTGGTGGATTGCAGGAAATAGTGGTCCCTGTGGGCCTTGCTCTGAGATGTTCATTGATGTCGATGAGATACCCAAGTGTTCTCCAGACTGCAGACCAGGTTGCAATTGTGGCCATTTCGTAGAGGTCTGGAATGATGTGTTTATGATGTATTTCAAAAGCGAGGAAGGAGTCTACACACCACTCAAACAACAGAGTATAGATACTGGAATGGGAGTTGAAAGAACTGCGGCCATGCTACAGGGAGTCCCATCAGTCTTTGATACAGAAGCATTCGTACCCCTAATTGAATACATCAAAGGCATTTCATTAAAGAAAGTGTTCTCCGAACATGATGACACATTAATCAGAATTATTGCAGATCATGTTAGATCAGCAATTATGATAATGGCGGATGACAGAAAAATCGCACCATCAAATGTGGAACAGGGCTATATTGTGCGACGCCTTCTAAGGAAAGCAATTCACGCAGCAGATAGATTGGAGATAGGAAAAGGATTCATGGTTGGGCTCACTGACATTGTAGTTGACATGTTCAAGGACATCTATGATGAAGTTCAAAGAAACAAAGACTTCATACTCAAAAATCTTGAAGCAGAGGAAAAGAAATTCAGAAACACATTGAAAAAAGCATTACATAAGTTCGACAAAATCTATGAAGATACAGGGACTATCACAGGTAAAGACGCATTCCTTCTATTTACAAGCTTTGGACTACCCCTTGAGATGACGAGAGACCTTGCAAGGGAGAAAGGGATTGCCATTGACATGGATGAGTTTACAAAAGAGTTTGAAGAGCATCGTGAACTATCTAGAACGGCAACTCAAGGAAAATTCAAAGGCGGTCTTGCAGATCACACTGAGAAAATAACCAAGCTCCACACTGCAACTCACCTTTTACAAGCTGCACTCAGAAAGGTCTTGGGAAACACTGTGCAACAGAACGGTAGCAATATTACCGAGGAGAGACTCAGGTTCGATTTCACATTCCCAAGAAAAATGACAGCCGAAGAGATAAAGAAAGTAGAAGATTTAGTTAATGATACAATCTCGAAAGATGTTGCAGTTGAGCGTTCCTTCATGCCTTATGATGAGGCAATTGATAAGGGAGCATTAGCCTTCTTCAAAGAGAATTATGGAGAAATTGTTTCGGTCTATAAAGTAGATTCCTTTAGTATGGAATTATGTGGGGGGCCTCATGTCGAGCGAACAGGAGTGCTTGGTAAATTCAAGATTCTCAAACAAGAAAAAATTGGTGCTGGTATTCTAAGAATAAAGGCAGATATTGAAACAGAAGACTAAGATGAAAGGATACCAAAGGTCTATTTGCTACCTTGAATATCATTCATTGTTCGTATCTTAATATTGTAAGACTGTAGAGTGGAGAATGCTACTATGGACACATTTTCGAAGATACTGGGTTTAGGTGATAAGGAACTCCAAAAAGAAGCTGATAAGTTACTCCTAAAACTAAGTAAGATATTGCAGTCAGCCAGCGCAAAACTACATGTCTGTGCGGATGATTGGCTTGAGGAAAAGACGGATCACCTTCATGAACTTGAATCAGAAATCATTACTCTCGAACGACAAGGGGATAAAATCAAGGATGAGTTATTTGAAAAAATATTCTCAAAGCGAGCATATCTTCCCCAGCAAGCTCAAGATAGACATCGACTTGTAATTCACATGGACAGTGTCATCGACGCATCTGAAGATGCTGTAAGGATGATGCTTATTGGTAGAAAATTCAAACCACCAGATCAAATTCATAAAATTGCAGAAAAAAGTTGGATATGCACAGATTATCTGCAGGATGCAATCAAGTATCTTTTCGAAGATTTCGAAAAATCCGTTGACTACACCTTGAAAGTTGATAAGGTGAGAGAAGAGGCAAGAGACCTTCAATTTGAACTTTTAAAGGAATTATTCAATGAAGATAAGTATGATGCAAAAGAAGTCATTCTGTTTCGTGCGATATCAGAGAGAATACTGAAAGTAGCTATCACAAGTGAAGAAACAGGCGATTTCATTCGTGCATTGGCAGTGAAACATGCTTAGATGGAGGGTCTATCCACGTGGAGCTTTTTCTTCTAGGAGTCTTGCTCGTTATCAGTTTCCTCGTAGCTTTCTCAATCGGAGGAAATGATGAGGCTATGGCTCCGGCTGTCGGAGCAAAGGTGTTCACGGTTCGAACCGCGGTTGCCATAGGCGGCATCATTACTATCATTGGAGCAGCTGCTCTTGGAAGTAACGTGTCCGAAAAAGTAGGATCTGGCCTGGTTAGTGGTATGGAAATGAGCATAGACATGGTCTTTGCCATATTGATATCTATGGCAATCTGGCTTCTTATTGCATCGTTGTCCAAAGGATTGCCAATTAGTACAACTCAATGTATTGTAGGTTCAGTAATTGGTGTAGCAATATCTGCTCCACTAATGGGTTATTCTGATTGGGGTGTCAATGTTGTTGATTGGTTTGTCGTATTAGAGGTGTTCGTTGGGTGGATTCTATCACCCATAATTGGATTCTTATTTGCCGCAGGAATTTTTGCATTAGTACGACGGCTACAAAAGAGAGCGAAAGGATTCACAGATTATGAAAGACAAGAGAGGATTGCGTCATATCTTCTTGCAGGATTTCTAATATTGACATCATTGAGTAGGGGAGGAAATGATGTGGCAAATGCCATTGCACCTCTTGTGGTTCTCCCCGATTTCACGGGTGTCTATAATCTTGGTATCATTACTTTTCCAAAGTATCTCATTCCATTACTTGTCGGAGGTATTGGGATGGCGTTGGGTCTTATTGTAGTAGGTCGGAAGGTGATTAGAACTCTGGCGACAGAGGTAGTGACACTATCACCAACATCTGCTCTAGCAGCAAGTATCTCGGTATCAGTCATTATGTTCGTAGGCACTCTTCTTGGACTGCCATTGAGTGGGACTCATGTCCTCGTTGCTGCACTAATTGCTGTGGGGTGGATTGCAGAAACTCCAATCCAGATGAAACAAGTGAAAGATATCCTGATATCTTGGATTGTTACTGTACCAATCTCTGCAGTATTTGCAGTAGGAGTATTTTGGATTATTCATCTATTCATCTAAGATCACTAGGTTAGAGATCAGGTATTTGATGGATCAAAACATACTCCTTAGCACGTTGCCCAAGTTGCCTAGCTTCTTCCCTTGATAAATGAACTCGACGCTGGGACTTGGTTACTTCTTTTAATGTAGCTTCGATAATTGCTAAATCAGCATCATCGACAACCTTCTCAACCTCGGTACAGTAACGAGTATCACCAGTATAAGCTACAATGCTGTTTCCAACTTGAACTCGATACCCCAATGCTGGTTCAAGAATCTCATCTTCTTCAGGAGACGTGTTTTCCAAAGAGTAGTGTTCAACTTCATATGACTTCACTTTAAAGAAATCAGTATCAAACCCAGATCCCTGAGTCATTTCATGATACCATATCTTGAATGGAAGAGTATCATGATAATACTCTCTAAATCCCTTGATTATTCCAATTGCTTCCTTACTTCCTTTGGGAATGACAATATTAAGCGGCTGTTTTCTACGAAGCATCCTCATAAAACCAAGAAGAGAGTGAAGCCCGCCTACATGGTCAAAATGACCATGAGATAATGCAATAAGATCAATCTCGTTGACAAACTCTGAATTCTTAGTATAGAAAAGAAGGTCTCGAAGAGTTCCATCTCCAATATCTAATAGCATGAGCTTTCCAGTGAATTTTGATGTGAGAACAATGGTTGTTCCGACTCCTGCAGTGCTATAGGGAATATTGACATGAACTTCATCATTTTCCCATTCAATATGCTGTTTCTCTTCTTTTCTCATAGTGATTCAATCCTTGAAGATAATGACAATGAAAATCAATCATAGAAAGATGTTTTGTATTTTTGTTCTACGCACCAGTTGAGTAACAA
Organism: Candidatus Thorarchaeota archaeon; assembly: GCA_016839245.1. The sequence continues at coordinate 52,665 of JAEOUN010000058.1, read as the reverse complement.
TTACAGACACGTAATCACTTACCGGAAATAAATAGAGTGGTGAGTCGGTACTGACTCACCATGGTAAGTATCGTACTAATCATATCCAAGCTTGGGAACACGAGCAAGGAAATTCATGAAGTACCCAATAAGAACGGATACAATAAGACCTGCTGTCGTACTTAGAAGAATACTGACCCATTCTGGAGTTGCACCGTAGAACATCTGCATTAATGACCAGTAAGCACCTGCAAGAGTCATTCCGCAGAATGCGACCTTCTTCAGTGGAACTTTAACTGATTTTGTCTGTAAAGCGCCCATATCAACAAGTGCAGCAGCAAGAGCGCCAGCCTTGTCGGGTTTTAATCGAAGGCGTCTTCCAAGTGCACCAACTGTGATTTTTGATTTAGGTTTAATCACGGCCAGAGCTTTGGGAGCATATTCAGCAATATCTTCTGAAAAGTATGAGATTGCAGCCTTGGTATCAGTACCACATTTATTGCAGTTAGATGCATCCTTCTGCCACTTTTTACCGCATTTCGGACATCGTTTATGATCCCATGAATTTTGAGCGGCCTGTGTTACACGTCGTACCAGTTCTTCTCTATCAATTTTCTCGCCCTTCTTAGGTTTTCGTCGTAATACGACTGCTCTAGGAAATATACCAATGTCTGAGCCGCGCTTTGCACCTCTCATTTTACGAGCTGCAAGAATCCCTCTCTGGAATTCATCCAATGAGAGAATTAGTGTGAAAATTGACATAGCTGTAAATCCGACTGTGACAAGTCCACTCACTGACATAACTGCAGCGGCACCAGATTCACCAATGCGAAGTACAAAATTCTCGCTCACAGTTGAATTCAATGATGGATAGGTTGAATTAGAATATACGAAGGAAAAAACACCAGTAATTGTACCTGAAACTAGACCAAGTCCACCATAACTAACAAGTGAACTAAGAGGGATAGAGGTATTCAGAAAACTTGCCGTTGTATTTGCGGGAATTTCCCCATAACTAAGATCCTCAACGTTATTGATGATTGGAATATTGAGATATGACATAGTAAAAGTATAGGATTTGATTGTCAGATTGGTACCGGTATAAATCTGAATAGATAATGATAGATCTGTGGTCAGATTAACAGGAATTGGATTTGCAGAATTTGAATTCTTGGCATTCACATCATTTACCTCGAGAAGAAATGATAGATCTGAGTTTCCACTCCATCCTGCAGGGGGTGCAGCCTGAACAGACACGATTGTCGTAGACCACAGTATACATGTGATGGCCAAAAAGAAGAGAAAATGCGGTAGCGTCTTTCGCAATGTTTAGTCCTCCTTAGGAAAACGGATTGAATGACCTTTCCAAATAATTGCCTTTAAGGCTTATTGAGAGATTATTAGATTAGTTAATTGAAAAAGAGGTAAATCTATCCCTTCCCACCAAGGGCTTCTTCTATCTGTCTATCAAATTCCTCATCATCCTCTTCTGATTCGTAGATAATGTGGTTTTTCCGAGAGATATCAACATAAGGTTTCCAATTTAGAAATAATCCCAAACCAAATCCACCAAATAAGGACAGGACAACAAATACTATTTCCAGTGAACCCAGCATGTAAATAGAAATACTGATGAGAAGGGAGAGAATAAGCCCACCAATGACATTCACAACGACTCCTATGATAATCCTATGGCTAGAAACGATAGAATCCATTCCTCCTAGAAAGTAGCCTAAGAATAAGCCAATAAAAAGCCCGGGTAACTCAAGAATTGCTAGATCAAGAGATGGAACTGTCTGCAGCATTTTTTCTCATCATTCTCTTTTCACATCTATTCGCATTAACTTTTTCAAATAAAGTGATATTTACCATCCATTCCAATGGACAATTTCAGTTAGTTCTTTGCGTGTTCGAGGTCGCTTCTCTTTTTCACGAGTGACTTCATCCAATGAATCAATGTCTCCTTCATATCCGAAAAACACAACTGTCACTATTCGATAGTCGTTAGGTATCCCGATCAATTTCTTGAGGCCGGCTTCATCCCAGCCTGCAGTTGGGTGTCCCATCAGTCCGACATGAACTGCTTGTAGTAGCATATTTTGTACTGCTAATCCAACATCCATCATAAAGTAGGGTAAATCATGTGAAGAACAACCACCGTCTTCTTTTGCAGCAACAAGAACCATGACAGGAGCAGCCTTGGCATAGGCATTTCCACGCGTAAGATGTTCGTGAGCCTTATCTAGAATATTCTGTTCGCGAAGCACAATGAAATTCCATGCCTGTGTATTCGCGCAGGATGGAGCCCATCGACCAGCTTCAAGAATAGAGTTGAGTTTTTCTTCTGAAATTGGTTTATTCGAAAAAGCACGTCCGCTGTGTCGCTTTATTATCTCGTCTAGAATCAAATTAAATCCCACAATCTACTCCTATTTTAACTTCATAACTTCACCACAATGTTCAGGAATGTCTCGATGACCACATACTGCACCCATCCAACATACTAACTGATCACCTTCGATATGCATCTCTTTCCCACAATGTACTGGTACAGGTATTTCTGTACCACATTTCTTACAAACAAAATTACTCATAATTAATCCTCAGAATGATTTTTTTTTGAACCACTCATAGTACAATAACCTGAAATGGACTCAATATTGATATTAACTATTGTTAGTATAATAAATTTTGGGTTCGTCACAATATTATGCAGGATAGTGCTTTCGAGGATCTTCCGCATAGACCTTCTCACTGGTCTTATGAGCTCCTAGTGTGTCAAGCTCGACATCTCGTTTCAAAGTTCTGTCTTCTGAAAGAATCTCTCTAAAGATCTCATTTTGTATTATCAGGCGTTGAACTTCATTACTTCCAGTCCATATCGTTGCAAGTCTTGCGTCTCGATAGAGTCGTTCTAGTGGATAGACATCTGTGTAACCAATTCCTCCAAGAATTTGCATCGCCTCATGGACAGCAGAAAAACCTGCTTCAGTGGCATAAGCTTTCGCCTGAGAAACCTCTTTTCGGCACCATTCACCGGTATCAGCCTTTTTTGCCGCACGATAGACCAGACCTCGTGCAGCATCAAGTTGAGTGACGCAATCAGCCACTTTGAAACTAATGCCTTCATAACGTTTGATTAACTGACCAAAAGCCTCTCTCTTATCTGCATAACGTACAGCAATTTCCATAGCTGCACGGCCCATACCGATGGAACCTGCTGCAGATGTTAGACGTTCCGGAACCATCATAGCATTAAAGACCGCATTGCCATCATCCAGTTCTCCAACAAGATGAGTGTCAGGAACTTCAACATTTTTCAATACAATGTGAGCAGCACCCATGCCACGACAACCCATGAGTTCGTATTCTTCCTCGACCTTCACACCCATATCACGGTCAACGATGAATGCACTCAATGACTTGTGTGGTTTTGCTTCAAAATTGGTCTTTGCATATATGAGAAAATAATCAGCACCAACACCGCCTGCAACGAATCGTTTCTCACCATTGATAAGATATGATTCTCCCTTTTTTACTGCAGTAGTATTAGTACCAAAGAAGTCAGAGCCACCTCTTGGTTCAGTAAGTCCTTCTCCGCAAATCTTCTTTCCTTCCAAGGTTGGCTGGAGATATTCTTTCTTCAGAAACGGCGTTCCAAATTTGTTAATGCCCTCACCTACAATGCTTGGAAGAGAGTATGCACAGCCCAGTGCTATTCCAAGCACACCAATCTCTTCAATTGCAAGCATTTCGGAAACCCATCCCAGACCACGTCCACCATTGTTCTTGGGAAATCGTAGACCTAGGAGATTTTCTTTTGCTGCCGCTTTGATGAAGTCATCTGGATACTCTTTCTGCTTACTATCCATTGCTAGAATTAGTTCTCTGTCCACTTTGTCACGAACAAATGCACGAACTTCATCTCGAATCTTTCGCTCTTCCTCACTAATTATTTCATCAAACATTTTCCTAACCTCATAGATTGATTAGTAAGAACCCTCCAATAAAGATTTGAGTGTATCCTCTGAACCACCTTCTCGCTCTACGCAAATTGCTTCGATAGGGCAGACAAGTTCACAAGCTAGACAACGGATGCAATTGGCATCATTTACTGGATCAACGACATGCCGGTTTCCCTTAAACAACATGGGTACAAAGACCTGAGCGGGGCAAATAGTAATGCATTTTTCACATCCGAAACAAAGAGAGAAATCCACACCTACAATCTCTCCATGAATTTCTTTCGATGGATCCTTGGATGATTTTCTGACTGGGTGGCTTTCATGTTCTCCAACTTTTATCCAAGTTGTCTTGAAATATTTATCAATTGGCACAGTCCATATACTGTAGATTCTCCTTTTAGAGAATATGGAAATTCAGTCAATACATGCACAGCCAGTCAACTACAACCTATACCTATCCTTTCCTACGCTTCCAAAGGATGATAGCGATGACCAAACCAACTAATACAACCGCTGAAAATTGTAGAATCGCATATAGTTGAGATTTAATAGTGTCAGATGAATTCTTGATAGTAATTGAGATCGATTGTACAGAAAATCTACCAGCCCAATCGTATACTTTGACATCGATTGAGTATGAACCAGAGGGAAAGTCCAAGATGTAACAACTTGAATTTGGAGCGTCAATTCTGATAAGAAATTCATCATCTATGTAGATTTCCGAGTAATGATATCCAGATCCAGTATCACTTGCTGTCCAATCTAGAAATACATCTCCCACAATCACCGTCTGATTCAGAGGCTCGAGAATCGTTAGAGTTGGATCTGTCAAATCAATATAGAATACGAATTGTTCACTTACGCTATTCGCCATTGAGTCGTAAGAGGTTAGGTTCAATACATGAGCACCTTCAGATAGATCCGCGAGAGTACATTCGAGTGAAGAACTATTATGGATAATAGACGATGATTCATCAATCCAGACAAGCGTTCTGCTATACCCACTATATTGGTCAGGACAACTCCATTTTACTGTAAGACTAGCACTACTACAATTACCGTTAGGTAGAGGATTGATAATAGATAGATTCGGACCAGTCACATCAATGTGAATTGCGTAGTGAGCCGCTTCTGAACCAATGTTCCATGCGGAATCAACAGCTACGACATGATAATACCAAATTCCTGACTCTAAATCCTCATCTGCAAAGGTTCCGTTGACTGTGGTAAATATACCTGTATCTTTAGTTGGTACTGTAGTAGGATTCTGGTTGAGAATGTAGTAATAGCCAATAATATCATTGACATCAGGCGGAACGGTCCAGTTAATTTGAGGTCTCTGATTTGTATACCACACACCTTGGTCAGGATGTGTGTCTGACTGGATTGATGGAGGTAGAACTGTGCAGTCATAGTAGATTGTGAGAAGAGGATCACCAATAATGTTCATTCCATAGTACCAAGGAAGGTACTCGGCTCCAGCATCACTTGAAGTCATCAATACATCTGAGAACCAATTAGCAAGACTTTGCCCAAGTGAATTATTCTGTCCAAGTGGAGAATAAAATTTGTCCAAATCCAACATACCACCAGTTTTACTACTACCTACGGATGCCAGACTATAACTGCCACTGAAAGTATAGGTAACACCAAGATTGTTTGCTGTTGTCCATTCAGCTCCTGAACAACAGAATAGATTGTAGAAGTTGAAGGAGGGTGGAGCATTATGAATCTGAGTAGATGATACTGTTCCTTCCCCGACTCCACTGGAGCCAAAATAGTGAGTCGTAGCGGAGCTGTGAGCACAGAGATGACCCCATTGATAGTCTTGTAAAATCCTATTTGTCAACCAGTCTGTCGCGTTGGTATAGGTTCCGGGAGTGTAAATGAGGGTACGCGTACCATAAGCAAGCCCACCATCGTTTGACCAGGAGTACGCCCAAGGCATCCAATCATCATCAACATAGAATAATGCACGATGAGTCCTAACAACTCCACCGGTTCGATAGTCATGAATTCGTGACAAGTATGTATTGATATTAGATACAACTGACCCCCAACTTAGGCAAGTAGGATCAATTCGGCCAATAAATATCTCTGGAAAAATATCAGTTCCAGTTAAAGCATAATGTTGGTCATATATCCCATCATGTGGAGAGACATCACGCCATGTACCATCAAGGTCCATCAGAAATAAGTCACAGATGAATGTTTCAGGATTGAAATTAGACGTAGCATCATGATGAAATTGAGCATATGGAAGTCTACCAATAAGAACGGCACCAATAAGGTCTTCCGAAGTATACCATAGCGAGAGATTTGCTTTCAGCTCTTCAGCTGTAGTTATAGGTTCTGTATAAAGAATTGTATGGTAACCAGTATCATTGAGATCTTGTCGATATTGGAAAACTGCAGCTTCGACACTTGAATATATTGAAGACTGAACAATGATTGCAATAGTATCCTGAGGTTGTGGTGGAGTTGTATCGAGTTCAGTGTACACATCAATCGCTTCTGCAGTTGGTGTATCTAGAGCCTGTGTATCATATTGTAATGTAGAGATCTGTGTACTACTATCCATATTGAGAGGAGAGGTGATATTGGGAATGATGGACACGGAAAACAGCAAACAAAAAACAAGTATAATGACTTTAATTTTTCTGATTAACATGGAAAATTAACAACTCCATCGAAAAGTATTGGATTTCAAATCAATATGAATCTGTTTGGATTGAAAGGGTGAAACAAACCCTACTCTGTACCAGCTTGATCCAACAAGTAGTCCAATACACTTTGCCAGATGGTTCCATCATCACGAGCTTTATTTTCAAAATTGTTTGTGTTTGTCCAATTCAACAATGCCTTTCTTGCGTCGTCAGAAAAACCATTCTCATCGAATGTATCAAGGTAACCAAGAGCGACTAGAGCCTTTTGTATCTTCAATGAGATTGGTCCTTGAATTGGTTTCAAATGACTTGGATCTTCACGACTCAACAAGGTCATATCATAAATCTTGAAAATTCGTTCGAGTTCACCAATTGGACTAGGATGTTCATCTACACGAACATCGACATACCTATCATTTCCTCCTTCATATCCGCCATTCTCTCGTACAACAAGGATAGCCGCAGATTGCATACCTCTACGATCGCCTCCAGCAGCTTGTCCTGCATTCAAAGCAGCAAAGAGCTTGTCAATCAAATCTCCCTCTGTTGATTCATACGCATCAGCCATGTCAACAACAACATTTTCAGATGCGAGAATATTTCCTTGGCATACAAACCCGTCCCCGATGAAATGGCTTGCCCACTCCATGCATTCTCTGCCAGTATGAGCAATAGCCTGTCCCTTTGAGTCTACAATACCCACTTGACGATGCTCTCGTTTCTCATCATTTTCTAACAGCATCTTCAAGGTCGTCGAGGCATTTTTCCCGGATTCTAGAATATCTAGTCCTCTCGGACCATAGGAGACATTTGCCCAAGCTTGCGTAGCTATAGCACCAATCTCACTTCTTGCCCATGGTACAACAGACCCAACAGCAGGAAATTTGGATTGAACAATGATTCCAAAATCGCCATTCGAGGGGTCTCGAGCCACAATAGAGAAGGTTGATGGATGACTTACATTCGTCATAATACAATCCTCATTGAAATACTAATGAATTTCATATCTAACTAGCTATTTAGAGAGTCCGATTCTTTTTAGGGAAATATTCTTTTAGTGTTGAATGCGCAAACAGTGTAGGAGGAAAAGAGAACGTGGTATCCGAGATTTTCATCAGATACTTGACGACCACAGGTCTTGAAAAGACCGCGCGATTCAGAACTAATGATTCTGCAATTAATCTTGACCTTAGAAATATCGCATCAGTGGACCTCCTGCCAATAATCTGGTGCGAAAATCTCGAGTCACTCTGTATTCGCAATAATTCACTTACTGAAATCGATCTGTCTCCACTTGAGAAGTGCGGAAAGACCCTTAAGGCCATTCGATTGAACAATAACCGTCTCCAAGAAATAGATTTGAATCCATTAAGTGCTTGCCAAAAACTTCAGGAAGTCTTACTTGATAATAATCGTCTAAAACGAATTGATCTATCACCGCTTTTTCAATGTGCCAATCTGAAGGAGTTAAATCTAGACAAAGATGTATCATTGACTGCAGACCTCCTACTTCGATCAGTAGGAAGTTGGCCTGAAGTCCTCATAGAGAGGTATCATAAGATTCTCTGGAAATCTGAGCAATAAAAGAAGAGCTCATGTTTCAAGATTGGAAAACAATAGAGTCATAGAAAGATATGAACCTAAAAGGTTGGATGAATTGATATGGATACAGGATTGGATGGAAAACACATACTAATTACTGGTGCTTCTGGAGGAATTGGATTAGAAACAGTGAAGGTATTTCTTTCAGAGGGAGCACGAGTTACGGGTACATACAACCATTCGAAGAAACCTCTGGATATACTACTGACGTCATGGTCGGATCAGTTCTTACCTCTAAAAGTTGATCAGACAAAAGAGACCGAGGTAGAATCATTGTTCACAAAAGCAAATGAGCGGTTTGGACGTGTTGATGTCTTGGTTGCAAATGCAGGGATTGCTAATCACCAAGGAGTAGCAATTCAAGATATGACCAAGGAACAATGGGATAGAACACTTTCTGTAAATCTTACAGGCACTTTTCTGTGCGCAAAGTACTTCTTTAAGAATCTAGAGAGATACAAAAGAGATACTGCCTCACTTATAATGATAGGATCTACTGCAGGATTTTTCGGAGAGGCATGGTATTCTGATTATTCATCATCAAAGGCAGGAATGCAGGGACTGTTGATGAGTCTAAAAAACGAGATTGTTCATATAGCACCGAGAGGAAGAGTCAATCTAGTAAATCCAGGATGGACGCTTACACCTATGGCTGAAGGAGCCCTCGATGACAAAGAAATGGTTACAAGAATTCTTCAGACGATTCCAATGCGTAAAACTGGAAAACCAGCAGATATTGCAAATCTCGTTCTTTATCTTGCATCAGATAGACTGGCTGGACATATTAGTGGACAAACAATTAATGCAGCTGGAGGAATGGAGGGAAGAGTATTATTCACTCCTGAAGAAACGAATGTATAGGATTGAGTATCTATTTCCTATTTGCATAGGTCTCGGTCTTCTTTCGTTCCTCTCTCTTGCCTGATGGAAATACAGCAGCTGAATCCCTAATTGCGGGATAGTATACCTCCGTCATCACATCACGCGAGTCATGAGAATAAAGTCGAGTCGGCCCTTCTGACAAAACAGGTCTGCCGGTCCGCACCTTTTCTCGATATGAATACAGAAAGATGAGAACAGCCAGTAGAAAGACTGAACCAACAATTATTCCGAGCATAATTCTGTGTTCACCTAATACTATATACATGCGAGAACATATTTACTTTTACACTATTCAGTGAATGAATAGGAAAGTGACTGTGAGTCTTTTGACAAGATTGAAGAAAGAAACTCGATAAGTACAGGTGAATATTATGAGTTCGTTTGACAACCTTGCCTTGGCATATGATAGTACTATTGACTGGACAGCACGCCTAAATCATGAATTACCATTTCTTTTCTCATTGCTAGATAATCCCAAACAATCACGCGCGCTTGATATGGCATGTGGAAGTGGCCATCACTCAATTGCACTTGGAGCGCAGGGTGTAGAGGTGATTGGTTTTGATTCCAGTGAAACTATGATTAGAGCTGCGAGAAGGCATGGTGAAGAGAAGAATGTCAATGTACAATTTATTGTTGGAGAAATGGAGAAAATCACTGATATAGCTAAAGGGAATTTTGACCTGGTGATTTGTCTAGGAAACTCATTAGCACTGTTGAGGGACATAGATGATGTAAAAGATGTCGTAAAAGAGATATTCAATTTCCTGAATGAGGGTGGATTTTTCATTGTTCAAATACTCAACTTCGAAGAAATACATTGGACTGGATTCAGAACGTTCCCAATGAAAAAAGGAAAGCTGAGTGATGGAAAAGAAGTAACATTTTCTCGCTTGTTCGAGCATACAGATTATCCTTATTCTTCAACACTCGTAATGTCTGCATTTCGTGAGGTCAATGGAGTGTGGACGTCAGAAGTAGAAACTCAAAAAGTATTGAATCTTAATTATGAGTCGATAAAAGGCATATTCAAACAGGTGGGATTCAGAAATATCGAGTTCTATTCAGATTATAACAAAACACCATTAGATAGAAAGTATCACAGAAATATAGTCGTTCAGGCAAAAAAATAATAGAAATAATGCGATACTATAATGATGGCTAGTCTTAATCAGGATTTGCTAGCTTTTTCGTTCCAAAGATTGTCAGAGTAATTCCAACCAGAAGTAACAATGATGCAGGTATCAATGTGAGAATGAACAGATTTCTAAACATGGGCACTATTGCTAATGGCACAACGATAATCATCGAGAACATTATGATTGACATCATTATACCTGTATTATCCTTGAAAGATTTACTTTGAGTGTCATCATAACTTGGATTGTTTGTTGTTACCCCAGTACTTACTAATGTCGCACCAATCATAGCCAAAGATGTGCTAAGGATAATAACAAGAAATTCGGTTAAATTCAGTCCAACAGTAAATTGAATGATAACCGATGCTATTATTGTCATTGGAAATCCAAATAATAATGATTCAACAAGACGCGCTTTCACAAAACGTTCAACACCATGAGGTGTACTCTTCAACATCCAGAGTTGATCTTGAGAGTCCAAGAAACCTGTACCACCAAAGGTCATCGCACTAATCATGGCGACAATCATTCCTGCCGCCAAAGCTATTGTGAATAAGAAAATACTTTGACTCTCAGATCCAAGTCCAGATGCATCGACCAACAATGGCAGGACAATTGCGAGTAAAGCACCAAGAACTACCTTCGAGGTGTTTGAAGGTTTTCTACCAAAATCTTTCAATGTAGTAATCAGAATGATTGAGAATGATCCTGGAATCAATCTACGAATTCCGCGAAGAATAATATTTTCGGTCCCAGTTCGACGTACTCGTTCAGAACGTGGCCCAAGGTCAATTCGGAATAGTTGATCCGCTGAGGATAGAGCTATTGCAACGACTGCTATTGAGAACATTGAGAGAAGCGCAAGATTGAGCAGAGGTGGTAGACCTAACATCGATTCGAGTCTACAAATCTCTATGATGTCTAAGCCAATACCATTGAACCTGAGAACTATGGAAGTAGCTAAGTCTGCGCCCCATGTGAAAGGTAGGAACAAGAATATGTCTAAACTAAGTATTTGACTTATCAGATTAGAGAGGAATATGATACCATAGAGAGGAATTATTGCTGCAAATCCCAGAACAATAGATAGACCTCTGGCAAGCTCATCACCCCTTGGAGATTGAGCAAGCTTTGATTGTATAACAGTAGTCAGAAAAGTCGATAACCAGAGTGTACTTAGAATAACCAAAATGAGTGAAAGGTACAAAAACAACTGACCAAGAATGGTTATTCTATAAAACTGCACAAAGGGAGAGAGAATGATAGGTATCAGGATGAAGACACCAATCGTATAGAGTGGAATTCGTCCGAGGAAAGAACCAATCATTATTGCTCTTGTGCTTACATTATTACTCAACATAATTTCCCATTGACCAATCTTAAGTTCCTCAAGTGAGTAGCTTATTGGATAGAAGAGATATACAAACCATACAAACATCACAAGTGATCGCATGAATCCTGAGAGACCGAGAACCAACAAAGATTGCAGTTGAGCATCAAACCAATGAATGAAGACTGAAGCAATAACTGGTACGATGAAGAGAGCCCAGACAATACTGAATGTGAATAGGCTGATCATCACCGTTTTTCGCTTAGACCGAAACCTGGCTGTCATAACCAGGTATTCGGCCTTTGCGATATGATACCAGTTTGCTTTCATCAAGAGACACTTCATATTCTATGTTGCAGGACGTGATAATTTTCTAATTCCAGTCCAGACAAGAACTGCACCAATTGTCCATTGTACCATCAGACCCATCAAGGACATGCCAAACATGACATTAGCAGGACCGACAATACTAGAAATCCATCCAAATAGATCAATATCTAGACCAATTGTCAGAAACATATCTACAAAGAGAACACCTATGATGGAGAACTCAGCTAACATCACGGAGGTCATTAGGTTAGCTTGATGCGCTGGAGACTTTGTATCCTCATAATTGGGATTCCCGGCAGTAATTCCTGTTGAAATTAGCATACCTCCAAGTATTGCCATATATCCAAGAAGGATTAATACAAGGAATTCAACAAGGGTCATCTCAAGTAGAATATACATGAGTGTGGTAGGTATAAAGATTAGAGGTATACCAATCATTGCTTGAGTTACGATTCTGCTTTTCACAAACTTCGATGCCCCGTTAGGTGCTCCTTGAATCATCCAGAGCTGGTCCTTACTCTCCAGAAATCCTACACCCGCAAATGGGAACGCTCCAATAAGCGAAAGCATTGCAATAATCATAAACACCATCTCCCTCATCTGTGCATATTCAGGATCAAGTGTAGCCAGAATAACAGGCATTATGCATGCAAGCACAACTCCATAGAATATCTTTGATAGATTCTGTGCCTTACGCATGAAGTCCTTGAAGTTAGACACTATTAGTGTACCAAATGGACCGGGATCGAGTCTTCTTATACCTCGGAGAATGAAGTTCTCCCCTCGTATTGTTGTGACTATTTGCGTCCGTACACCAGCATCAATAGTGAAGATTCTATCAGCAGCCACTAAAGCAAGAATAACGGTTACTATGACGAAGCCACCCATTAATAGGAAGGATGCAAGTAAATTCAACTGGAGAACACTACCAAAGTAAGCAATCTGATCAGGTGTTAATCCAACGCTATTGAAAGTGATTGCAACCCAGCTTAAAGTATCTGCAAACCATGTGGAGGGCAAGACAAGAAACGCATCCATCCCCATCATTTCAGACATATTTGGGAGAAAGAACATCAAACCATACATTGGAATGATGACTATGATGGCAACTATCATCGAAATTGCTTTTGCAATATCATTTCCTCGTGGAGAGTCACCTAGTCTAGCCTGAATAACACTGGTCACAAAGTTTGAGAGCCATATTGTGCCTAGAGCTAGAAGTATGATAACACCATAGAGTAAAAACTGACCAAAGATGTTGACCTCAAATGCCAGTACTAAGGGAGCAATCAGGAGAGGGGAAAGAAACACAACAACAAGCCCAAAAAGAGGAACCTTTCCTAGAAATGTACCAGATAAGATGCTTCTAGTTGATACATTGTTAGATAGGAATATCTCCCACTGACCTATCTTTATCTCTTGGAGCGCGTAGGAGAGAGGAAATAGTAGCAATAGAATCCATAGGAACAGGATTATTGTGCGCATCATTCCTGGAAATATAAACTGCAAGAGGGGTCGTAAGGAGTCCATTGGAATTATTGCATTGATAAATGAACCAATCACAATTGGAGCGATCACTATCGCCCAAAGGAATGCGATGACTGTGAGAGTCCCTACATAAATGGCTCTATGCGATCTCATGCTTGCAGATAATACTTGAAATTCAGCCTTTGCAATAGCAAGCCATTGTCGCGCCACTAGTGTTACCTCCATGCCAGTAAGGCCTTCCTATCGACAAGACCACCGACGATCTGAAGATACGCTTCCTCAAGATTATGTACCTTCATAGAGTCCATGATCTCATTAGGCGAACCATGTACGACTAATTGACCTTCATTAAGAATACCAACGATATCACAGACATCCTCAGCGAAAGAGGTCTGGTGTGTGCAGATAAAGAAACTAGTTGCAGTTTCCTCCGCAAGAGCGAGTATTAAATCCTTGACTAAAGCACTTGCTGCAGGATCCAATCTTGATGTGGGTTCATCAAGAAAGACCAACTTTGGCTCATGAAGAAGCGTTGATGCAACCAGAACCTTTTGTTTCATTCCTGAAGAATACGATTCCAAAAGATCATCCTGTCGACCTTCTAAGCCAAGCATCCCAAGTAGACTATCAATCCGTCTGTTCAGATGCTCACCATTTCTTCCATTTAATGCTCCTATAAACTCAAGAAATTCCACAGCTGATAGCTTTGAATACAATCCTGGAGACTCGGGTAGCAAACCAGTGACAGCTTTAATCTCATCACGCTGCGTATTGATATCAAATCCACAAACGGTGGCATTACCACTAGTTTGCCTAAGGAGTCCAGAGAGAATTCTTACCGTAGTGGTCTTCCCAGCTCCGTTCGGACCAAGAAAACCAAATCGACCCCCAGAGAGGACCTCCAGGTCCAAGTCTCTAACGGCTTGGACTGAACCAAAGTTCTTACTCAGACCTTCAGTTCGAATAACTTTTCCATTTTGTGCCAATTTTATCCAACCTTAATCATATCATAACGGTCATCTTCAGTATTACAATACAAATGTTTACCGCATGATGGTAAAAGTTTATAACAATTTGTATATAAATGTTTACCAGAACGCAGTAAATTTTGACCAGAAAAGGTTAAAAAGTGCGTACGCGAGGAAGTATATCATGGGATTACTCTCAAATCATGAAGCAGTGGTCTGGTGGGAATACCATCATGGAAAACCCACATCAGATATTTTCAGCTTATATGAGAAACCCAACGATATTCCCGAGTACATCTTTGAAATTCTCTCAATGGAGATTGATGATAGAATCAAAGACTTCAAAAAAGCAAAGAGAGAGAAAGAGAAAATACGTAAAATTCAGTTTTCAAACGCAGCATATGTTTCGAGGGTTCTTAGTCGAGCAAAATCAAAGATTGAAGACGATCTCAAACAACATGCAAATAGCCATCGACTAGATATCGAGAATGTTGATGGAGAGAAAGGAATCCTCACAGGTTTTGACTATCAAGCAAATACGAATGTCTTCATTGTTTTTACACTCAGATTAGGTGTGGTAATTTGGTACGAGCATTCTAATTATGGTGGAAAATTGTGTGATGGTACACCATATTCACCTCAAGCAAAGAGTGATGGAAAACCATGTCCGAAAGAAGAGGAGTGTAGAGAGACTCTTCATGTAATTCAAAGAGAGTATAATCTCATATTGAATCCAAAAGAAGAAGACATGTACATGACGGAGCAGTCAAACAGAATCCTTGGAAAACTCGGTGCAAAACAACTTCCTCGCTATCAAAGAGAAATTCAAGAAGGTGAATAATAGAATTGAATGAGGAAGTAGAAGCTGGATATTTCCCGATGATGGAGAAAAAATCCAGTGGTAAGAAATTCAAGCCATCAAAGGCTTTTAGGAATAAATATTGGTTTATTGCAACACTGATTGCTGTAGGAATTTGGCTCGTAGTTATGGGATCATTTTATGGTCTATTCTATCTTATTGCAATGGATAACGGATGGGACTATGCAGCCATTATCATACAGAATCTATGGATTGTTAACCATTGGACAATAGTTATCGATCTCATCTGGTTTATTCCAGCTTTAATTGCAATTCCGGTCTACATCAATGCCATTGAGTATTCAGTGGTTTCAGAATCAGGAGAAGCATCACCAGAAATCTATGTTCGAAAAGGTATCATCAACATCACAAAGAAACATGTTCCCTTTAGAACGATAACGAACATATCAAGCCGTGCCGGTATTCTTGATAGATTGTTTGGTATTGGTAATGTCGAAATTCAGACAGCAGGATATTCTGGTGGGCCAACGGGAAATACTGGACCTGAAGAGAAACTTGAGGGAGTCAGAGCTTTTGAATCACTCGCCGATTTTGTGTTAGGTGAGCTGAGAAGGTTCAGAGACCCATATACTATAGGAACAGAGGTTGTCTTACCACGAGAAGAACCAGTACCAAGATTGACAGAATCATTGGATGACGAAATTTTAAGCGCTATCAGAGATATCCGTGAAATTCTTAGGACAAAACTGTAATATCACAAACGAGAGGTTAAGAAAATGGGAAGCGAAGAAGGTCGAATTATCAAACCGCCTATGGAAGATGTGACAAGAGGGAAAGTATTCAAACCAGATACACGATTTTACTACAAGGAGTGGTTTACTGCTATCATAGTTGCAATTTTCATCTGGATGCTTGCAGTGGGTGTTCTCATTTTAGGAGCATGGATTTACATGACGGATAATGATGCAACGTGGTATACCTTCTTCGCAGTCTTTTATGACGTACTCCCAATCCTTAGTTTTTGGTATGGCCTCTCACTCATAGTCTGGTGGCTCCCCATGACAATCATGATACCACTCTACATTAGAAGTATCGAGTACAGTGTTATTTCGAAATCGGGATTGGTGATGCCGGAGATATACGTGAAAAAAGGTCTCGTCAACATCACAAAGAAACATGTTCCATTCAGGACGATAACGAACATATCAAGCAGAGCAGGACCAATAGATCGACTCTTTGGAATCGGTACAGTTGAGATTCAGACAGCAGGATATTCTGGAGGCCCTCAGGGACAAGCTGGACCAGAAGAGAAGCTGGAGGGAATCACGTTCTACGAAGAAGTACGGGATTTCATCTTGCAGGAATTAAGAAGATTCAGAGACCCCTATGTTGTGGGTACTGAGGTTGTCCATCCAAGAGAGGAATTAGCCCCGAGATTGCCCAATAGTCTTGATGATGAGATGCTTATCACATTGCAGGAGATTCGAAATGTTTTGGAACGTATTGAAGACAAATTTGACAGGGAGGAGAGAGATAGATGACTAGTGAAGGAAAGATAATCAAACCCCCAATGGAAAATGTAGCTTATGGGAAGATATTCCGACCATCAAAGGCATTCAGAAATAAGATGTGGTTTATGTGTATCTTTACAGCTGTTGGACTTTGGCTAATAATTATGGGATCTCTGGCCTTCGTCCTTTGGCTAGTTGGATTAGCCTCTGGAGGCTCTGTTGAAACAATCTTCTATCAATGGTGGAATATTCTAAATCTATGGTACTGGGTGATTACAGCAATTTGGTTAATTCCTGCGGCCATTATTATTCCAATATATCTTCGTTCGATTGAGTACTCAGTCCTTTCTGATGCTGGAGAGGTTTCAAAGGAAATTTTCACAAAGAAAGGAATCATCAACATAACTAGAAAACATGTTCCTTTTCGTACCATTACAAACATAAGTTCACGAGCTGGCCTTGTTGATCGACTCTTTGGTATTGGGTCAGTTGAGATAGAAACTGCTGGGTATTCAGGTACAACTTCCTCAGCTGAGGAAAAGTTAGAGGGAATAACCTTCTATGAGGAACTTCGTGATTTTATCTTGAGGGAATTGAGAAAATTCAAAGATCCGTATGTGACGGGAACAGAGATTGTGCACCCAGAGGAAGAGCCAATTCCAAGTGATGATGAAAACCTAGAAGATGAAATTTTGTTAGTACTTAGGGAAATTAGAGACTTGCTAAAGAAAGACAAAAAGTAGGGAGTTTACGAAATGGCACAAGATGAAGTGCGTATCATCAAACCACCAGTAAAAGATGTTTTTAATGGTAGAGTGTTTCAACCGACAAACGCATTTCTTTTCAAAAAAATAATTAAAGTAAGTACAATTTTGATACTTCTCTGGATTGGATTATATCTACTGTTTCTGGGTTTTGTACATCCAGTCATCGGAGTGATTATTATCTCATTCTATCAACCTTTAGAGCTCCTTGTAATGGTTGGTTGGAATACTGTGAATCAGGTATTCATAGTATGTGCCATTGTTTTTGTACTGGTAGGATCGGTATACACGTACATCTACATTAGAAGAATAGGTTATTCTGTAATGGGATGGTCAGGTAATGTAATGCCGGAAATTTTTACTCAAAAAGGAATCATCAACATTACGCAGAAACATGTGCCCTTTAGAACAATAGTGAATGTTAGAACAACAAAGGGTGTATTTGATAGACTTTTTAGTATTGGTAATGTGCTTATAGAAACCGCAGGAGGCGCAGTTGGTGCACCACCCTCAAGTATCATTGCTCTTCTTATCTCGAGATTTTCTTCACCTGCGATTGAGGAGAAGATTGAGGGAATCAGATTTGATGAGGAATTGAGAGACTTCATACTACGAGAGATGAGGATTCTGAGCCACAAACCTACCGGAAGGAAAGTAAGGAACCACCGAAGAGATAGAAAACCTATCTTCACGAGAGAAATTCTTGAGGCGTTTAAAGAGGTAAGAGATGCATTGAAAGATTCAATAGAATCATAGAAGTTCTCTTTTGAAGTGTCTTTTAACCTTGAGAGAATTCCTAGAGATCAATATTGAATATGTCCATCATCTGTCCAATATTTGACAGACTTCGTTGAGCCTCTTCACGGGGGCGAACCTCAAACACGTATTGAGGTTTAGTAGATAGTTTACTCAGAAATTTCAAAGTTGGTTCAAAATCTATCAGTCCATTTCCAACTACCTGATGAGATCCAATTTGTGGAATTGTGTCATGAATATGAACGACTTCGATTGAACCACGATATCTTTGAAACAGAGTCCAATCATCAGTTTTCATCCTAAGGTCAGAACCATAGAGTTTTGGTATATCAAGACACAACTTCAAACCTTGTGGGATTAAGTATTCAATCACTTCACGAATAAGAGGGGTCCAGTTATGGTTTTCAATCACTAGTCGAACATGAGGACGAGCATGTTCAAGAAGTTCAGAGAGATTTTCACGAAGAGTTTGCACGTATAATTCATGATGTTTCTGACTGAAGCTATCTAGTGGAAGATTTCCAGCTTTTCGATAGGTTGGGATAGATCCAGCATGCACGACCACATTTGTTGGTCCGATACTAATCTCACGAGCAAGATTGATGACTTGTTTAAAATACGTAATTATTCCAGTACGGATAGGAGGATAATTTGCTAGAAGACTAACATCATCTCCAGGCGCATGAAAACCCCATTCAATTGAATGAGTACGAGAGAATTCTCGGAGCTGATTCCTCTCTGCAGAAGAGATTCTCTCTGGAGAGAATGTTGGTACTCCTAAATCCGGAACGATTCCGTTCCAATTATTATCCCTTGCATATGTGAGTGCATCTATCAGAGAGTCATCATATATTGTATGATACGCACGTCTTGTTGGAAATCGCATATGATGTGGTGTATATCACACTCTTAAGAGGTTGACGAGAGAACCACTTCATAATTTTCAATAAGACTCTCCTCTCAGTCTTGAAACCAAACTGACAACGTTCTATAATATGCCAAACATGTCGATTTTTCAAGTGTGACATTCGTACATCAAAGCTGCTGGTCAAAAGAATAAAGAAACAGAGAGATGCTTAGAGTCATAATAGCATTATATTCTATCAGGAGGATATATTATTCTACCATTCTCAAAGACAATGAGCTCGCCTGAACAAAATTCAGTCCATGAGTCCTTAGTTAGTATTCTTGTTGATATGATGTAACCAATCTGAGAAGGTATTTCGGAAGTATCTTCTCGGTCACTTGTGATATCAACAAATCCTAATGTGCTGTCTTTACTTACAAACTCAACTTTGCCAAAGGGATGAACCTTTCTTACAAATCTTAGACCATTATTATGGTCATTTTCATCAGAGTAACAAAAAAGATGCGTACCATCGGAGAAGATGCAATTAAGCGTATTTTGACCATCATTAATTTCTCTGAGAGCCGATTCTAGGAACTGAAATCCCTTCAAATCCCATTGAAGAGTACTTTTCGATGAGAGAGTATCTAGGATGAAACAAAATGCTTGTTCTGAATCCGTATCTCCAATTGGTACATATCTTTTCGATATGATTTGATTTGTATCAGTCAGAGTTCCATTATGTGCAAACGCATATTCGTAGGTGATACCATTGACAGCCAAGTGACGATAAAAGGGATGAGTATTCAAATAGCTTGGTTTGCCGCGTGTAGATCTTCTGACATGTGATATGATTATCTGTGAATTGATACGGTTCTCCATGAAGTCATATAGAGGATTATTAACGGATGATTTTGCCTCTTTAATTATCTGAAGCTTTGTGTCTGTATAATAAGCAAGTCCCCACCCATCTGGATTTGAAATACCCCTCTCTTGAAATATATTCAAGGAGATCTTAGCCATGATACTACTATTGAAAGTCAAACCAAGAAGATCACACATAATGCGGCTCTATCTGTTAATCATTAATTAAAAATCTTATACGCATCACCACAATTTATCCTTATCATCTTCGATATCTTTGACCTCAGGCATGCTTTCCTTTTTCTCATCCCACCATTGGTTTGTCTCATCCACGCTTTCCCAAGGCGAAACTGGCTCGCGAATTCGATAGACTATTAGAAACAACCAGCCTGCTAGCGTCTGAAAAGGCAGAGGAAGAACAAGATAATATGTCGGAAACATGAACGTCATGATTAACATCAGAATACTTCCTGCAATAAAGTATATGTCGCCCACAAGAACAATAAGAAATGTGCGTTTTCTTGTAGTTTTTCCTTGATAATATCTATGTATTTGGACTACTGGCACCATGCGTAGGATCACGAAAGGAAACATAGAGAAAAGCATCCAGATTTGAACGAAAGAGAATCCATTTTCCCACGCACTAATAGTATAATTCCAAAATATTGATTGCACTGAGATATAGTAGTAAGAATACTGTCCGTATGAAGAGTAGAGTAAGGGTGAAAAAAGACCTAGTATCAATAATACAATCGAAGCCAATCTTGACACAGATGAATAATCAATTAGAGAATCCGAATCATTCGGGTTTGATGTGAAATCTCCCATCGTATCTAACCGAAGGATGATACATCACATGTGATTATGAATCCTCCGTTTTTTAAGAAAAACAAGTTACTTAGATTCAATACCGTACGCATAATTTTGGTCAAATCAGTATAATATTCATCCATTTCTGATGTCAGGACCTTGTGCTTATAATTCATAATAGACTCAATATTGATTTCTAGCGATGTTAGATATGCGGGAGTGTTTTTGACTCCTATACATTGAAATGTATAATGAAATATACAAACATTCAGACATATCAAGAGAGGGCTGCTAATTTGCAACCAGTGAAGATGATTATTGCAGGTGCTGGTGACCGGGGTTTTGTTTATGCGTCTTATGCAAAGGAACATCCTGATAAAGCCAAAATTGTTGGCGTAGCAGAACCACGTGATTACTACAGAGAAAAGATGGTCAAAGAGCATGACATTCAAGAAGAGTGCGTTTTTTCGGATTGGAAAGATATGGCGAAGAAACCAAAATTTGCAGATGCTGTAATCATAACGACTCAGGATCATATGCATAAAGAGCCTGCAATCGCTTTTGCAAGAAGGGGCTACCATATTCTTCTAGAAAAACCGATGGCGCCTGATGAGAAGAGCTGTAGAGATATAACAAAGGTCATTCTCTCGAAGAAAGTCATTTTTGCAGTAGGCCATGTCTTACGGTACACAAAATACACACAGCACCTCAAAGGAATTATAGACTCTGGACTGATTGGTGATGTGATAAGTATTCAACATCTAGAACCAGTTGGATTCTGGCACCAAGCACATTCTTATGTGAGAGGAAATTGGAGGAGTGAAAAAGAATCATCATTCATGCTTCTTACAAAATCATGTCATGATATGGATTGGATTCGGTACATAGTTGGAAAGAGATGCAAGAGTGTGTCATCTTTTGGGTCTCTTACTCATTTTAATAGAGATAATAGACCATCAATTGCAGGTGATAATTGTCTCGAGTGTGATTATGAACCTCAGTGTCCATACTCAGCTAAAAGGATTTACCTAAGCTTTGTCAAACATGAAAAGATTGGTTGGCCGATAAGCGTTGTCACTCCAGATACAACGGTTACTGGTGTGATTAAAGCTCTCAGAGAGGGACCATATGGTCGATGTGTATATGCCTGTGATAATGATGTAGTTGATCATCAGGTAGTGAATATGGAGTTTGTTGATGGAGAAACTGCAACCTTCACAATGACTGCATTTACAAAAGCAAGACCAAGAGAAACAAGAATTTTTGGCACTCGAGGAGAAATTTATGCGAATGGAACCAAGATTCAAGTATTTGATTTTCTAACAGGAAGATCAGAGATTATTGATATTGGAGAGGAGGATCTAAAAGCACTATCAGATCATGGTGGCGGAGATTATGGGCTAATTTATGCATTTGTAAATGCAGTAGCAGAAAATGACGAGAGTATGATTCTTTCAGGACCCGAAGAATCGCTTGAGAGCCACCTAATCACGTTTGCTGCTGAGAAAAGCAGAAGAGAACGAAAGGTTATTGATTTCAAGATGTAGGCTATATGAAACAATCATATCAAATAGTACTTTATCTTGAAGCATTCACAAGCCATAGTGATACTTTCATCAGGAGAGACCACTCAGAATCAGAATCATCGAGATAATCAAAATAATCAGTTCCATCTCTTACACTATTTTCCTCATATTCAGGATGTGGAAATGAGAGAAAGACTGTACCGTTTCCATATTTGCAAGCAATCATACCAGGTCGATCATTCTGCAAATATGTAGAAATTGGAATTACAGTTGACATGTAAGTTTCATTCGTTGAATAGAAGTATCCGGAATTCCAGTAAAGAACATTCCGGGTCAAGGGTTCATTAGATAAGTCTGGACCTGTTGAATTACGACATATCGCCATCTCAATGATTTTCACTCCAGAACCATTTACACCACCGCTTGCATAACCATTGAAGAGTCGGAGATAGGAATTAGTCCCAAGTATTGAACCGCCACAGATACCAAAATATGATCCGCCACCAGCAATAAATTGGCATATTGCATTTCGTCCAATGGTTCCAAGGTCAGGAGAATAATAGGCAGGATTGCCACCTGGAAAAACAACTATGTCGTATTCATTAAGTACACCTTGTTGAATTTCAGTTGAATTTACATAGTTTACTTCTGCATGCATCCATTGAAACATGTTTAGTAATGCTGTGGCACTACTTGGAAGAACACCTGTATCATTATAGACAGCTACACGCACATCTTCCATTCCTGTTGAACGTGGTAGAATAAAAGCCAGAGAGCCAACAACGATGCAAATTATGATTAATATTGCAGTTCCTTGTTTCTTTGAAATTCCTGTAGTCAAAATGCATATCTCCGATTTTGTCCATAATCACGCAATTCGCCATGATTTGCATTGTGTCATGGTTTTGCTACAATGCCCTAATAATAGAATAATGTTTAAAGCAAGAGTATTACCAATTCGATGAGAGATTGCTATCCTCCCCCCACAGGAGGAAAAATTACAACCAAATCATTATCATGGAGTTGAGTGTCCATCTCGATTGTTCGAGTTCCATTCACCATGATTATCTTTGCATAATCGATTTTAAAACCCAAGTGATGAATAAGGTCTGTAATAGTGAAACCTTCAAATTGGATTTCAAATGCTTTGCCTAATTCTGTTCCAGATGGAGCATAATGTTGAAGAGTTGCATATAATTTAACTTGAATTTTCATTTTCATACCACTTAGTAATAATCAACATCTACATCTCCTCGCGTATATCCATGCCCTTTGAGATGTTGTCCACCACATAATAATACCATGTTAAATGGGAAGAGACCAATTCTGTCGCCGTCTGATAGCTGATGACTCATTTTTGCTAGATTACCATTGATAAAACAATCACCAAGGTCATCAGGTTTCAAACCAAGTCGGTTAACAATTCGCTCGAAGGTTTCACCTTCGACGTACTCTAATCTCATGACAGTATCTTCACTGGCTCGGCTATTGGAAACCATTGAACGCAATTTTCCATAAAGATGAATTTCAATCATTGATTCATTACTTAGAATCGGATAAGAAAGATGTTTCCTTCGAGGATATTTTTTTAAAAAAAAGTAGAGAAGAATAGTCTTCTCTATTAATGATCCAGTTTACATTCCTTTGTATACTGCATCCAGCTCTTGGGCAGTCACATCAAATGTTACATTGTGGGGTGGAAGTGGTTCAGTCCTAAAGAACTCAGGGAGTCTATCATCTTCATTGGTAAATCCAGCTCTTTTATTGAAATCACGTTCGTTCTTGAGAATAGCCGTCCCGTATTTCGTAACATCAATGTTCTTTCCGATGAAACCATTTACGCTATCAACCATTCCATTGAAACCACTATCGTCATCAAGAATTGCAAATGCAATGAAGAGGCAATAACCAGTTGTATCAATGTAAGCAGTTGTAGCTTGAAAGTTTCTAGAAAGTTCAGCTTTATTCAAATCGCGAGGATCAGTCACTGTACCCTTGATTCCAAGGATTTCAGCCGCGATAGTATAACCAGCTGTGTGGTCAGCACCCATTGGAGATGTAGCATAGGTTACGCCAATTCCTCGAATGGGACGTGGATCATAAGCTGGTAATGCTTGACCTTTCACAACAGGAATTCGTGTCACACCCAAAGTTTCTCCTGCATTTAGAGTTCCAGAACATACTAGTTTTCCAATTATTGAGTCAGCTCTGTATGCTTCTTTCAACGCCTTAATTGCCTCTGGACCGTCACCATATTTGATAACACCTCCTTCCATAAGCATTGCAAGAGTGTTGCCTGCTTCAATTGTATCCAACCCGAGATCATTGCATAAACGATTGAGTTCTGCAACGTCATGTAAGACACTTATCCCCAGATTTGCTCCAAGAGCCCACGCAGACTCGTATTCCAATGGCGAAACATGTGCTTTCCCGGTCTTTTCGTACGGAACAACATTCGAGCAAGCCATGACACAACCCGGGTGACATGGATGTGCATAACGCCCTTCGGCTTTGTCACCAAATTTTGCTTTTGTCTTATCGACTAATTCATGAACAGCCTCACCGGAAATTTTGGCCGCGCCATCAAATCGACCGGAGCTAAATCCTTTAGTTGGAAGTCCGCCAGCCTCGTTTAGAATGTTTTGAAGGATATTAGTACCATAGTTCTTGAGTCCGCCATACGGATTACCTTTGTCGTCATTCAACTTTCCAGTAACAGCGTGTTTATCAAGTGCCTCCTTAAGCGCATGACGCCCTTTGTCAAATAGTTCTTTATCCTTTGGTTCAGGGATACTTCCACCAGTAGAATCAGAAATAACTGCGACGATTTGTTTTGATCCAAATACTGCACCTATGCCACCACGTCCAGCATAACGACCCGGGTCAGTATTTTCAGGATTATTACCAAAAACCCCGGCACATTTCAAAAGTCTCTGTCCTGCTACTCCGCAGCCTATGATGCCAGGCTTAACAGGATAGTCTTTCCAGATTTTTCCAATCAATTCGTAGAGCCCAATCCCAGCATAATTGTTGGTCTTTACAATTTCGCATTTGTCTTTTCCAACAACAATGCTATGCCAATCCCTAGTATCTGGAGCACCCTCAATAATGATTCCACGAACGTCTATTCGACCCAGTCTACTAGCTGTGAGGCCACCTGCATTTGCCTCCTTGATACCACCTGTTAATGGTGATTTGGTACCAATACTTAAACGACCTGATGATGGTGCAGGAGTCCCAGCCAGTAGACCAGGAGCAATTACGATTTTGTTGAATTCACGGAGAGGATGACAGCTTGGATTTACTTCTTTATTGATAACTGCTGAAGTTAAAGATCTTCCAGCAAGATCATCATATTCTGATGGGATTGATTCCCACTTGTAATTCAATTCAGTCATATTGACTCTCAAAAGTTTGGTCATCTCTCAACCTCCTAAAGCGGATAATAATAATGTACATAGAACCTAATATGCGACATGGTCTCAGTGTACATAACGATATGAATAGATATTCATAACGATTGTGAGAGAAAATCAAATTCTTGAAGTGGAAAACAAGTAAGGCACATAGTCTGTCACAACAACTTCCTTTCCGAGCATTCTTAGTAGAGTGACAATCTGTCCGCGATGATAAGACGCATGATTAATTATGTTGAAAACCATCTCATCCAATCGAAAAAGAATATCTCGAGATTGCCCAGAGATCTGAACTTCCTCCGTGGTGTTCTTTTGTACCAAAGCAATGAGTTTTGAGTTTATTGATGAGAGATATGAGAATAGCTCTTCTCTTGAGAGATTATCAAGATTCTCACTTTTCTGTTCTTCATTCATCCAGCGACAATACCATTGAGAATGTCCTTGTGCCATATGCAGGTACCTATCACGTATACTTCCACTATTCACCTCAATAGTACGCGAGAACTCCTCCTCAGTGAGTGCATTTACAATATCCCAAATCTTATCATCTGCCCACAACATATACGCGCCCATTTTGAGTAACAATGACATATTCAAAGAATAGAAGGATTCCATATAAACCAAAGCAAGAGCACTATCAAATTATGACGACTCTTCAAGAAGCCATTCAGCTATTTTCAACATGAGATTCCATTCAGAATCAGGATCAGGATCAGTATCCCAAAAATCAGTTCCGTCCATCAATGATCCTTCTTCATATTCAGGATGAGGACTTGAGAGAAATACACTTCCATTGCCGTACCTGAAGACAATCATTCCTGCATATCCAGAATCGGTGTATGTGCAGATTGGAATGATGCCTGTCATATTATCTGCAAGAAAATATCCAGAAGCCTCATAGAAGAGTATGTATGACTCTGGCTCATCTGACAAATCTGGATTTATCGAATCACGATTTACATTCATCTCAAGAAGGTAATCGTCAGACCCGTTACAGTCAGCATATAGGACTCCATCAAAGAGACCGAGTCGATAACTTGTAGCATAAGACGCCCCACCATCTATTCCAAAGTAAGAACCACCGTTTAGAATGAACTGCCGAATAATTTCAAAATCATCCAGTATTTCACATCGCTCATCACACCAACAACCGCCAGGAGCTATAAAAATCTCGTAGGAATTCAATGCACCACTAGCTACGTCATCACCACCAATTACTGTAACATCTGCGCCCATCCAACGAAACATAGCCTCAAGGGCGAATTGACTTGCAGCTGTTGTACCATGATCGTCGTAGACTGCGACCCTCACTCCTTCCAGAGGTTTAGGACGAGATAGAACGATATAGAAACCAGAGGATACAAGAATTATAACAATTATTAACGATGTAAGTACCACTTTCATATTCCGTCTGAGGGGGTTCATCGAGTCACAGTCCACTTAGCTAACTCGTGAAAACACACACTTCTACGCTAAAAGGGAGATTATTCCAGCAAGTGAGTTCCCAGTTGGGCTAACTAATTACAATATGTATTGCGATAAAACTAGGATAGATTATCGTTATTTGATAACATAACAACGATTGGATCTGTTTGGTGAGTAATAAGCCAAGACAACTCCAATTCAATGGTAGACTGGATGCTGTCTATATATTATCTATTCATTAGACTCATACCAAGATGTTCTCGTCGATGATCAAGTTCTTCCATTCCTAATCCAACCCTCTTGACTGATTGCCGATAGGGTAATAGAATTCCATCAAGAATTCTTGCTGATTGAACAAGCTTATTCCATTCTTCTTCTATTGAGCGATTCCTTTGAATTCTTATGTAGACATCAAAATTATGTGGTGCATAGCTAGGAATCCAGTCTGCAACATCTGCAAGTGTGAAGAAATGTGGAATACAACCCAGATATGCACGTTCATCAAGCATGACATATGGACGATAAGGGTTTCTGTCAAGATGATCTTGAGACAGACCAGAACAACTCTCCAGAGTATCAAATCCATAAGTGTTCAGCGCAATAATGTGGGTTCGTATTGAAGGATCTACATAATCAATGAAAGATTCAATATTTTGTTTCTCGTGATATGGAGCATTTCTCAACTCACGATACCAGTCATTATCATGATGCGCCCAAATTATTCCAGGAACACTTCCAGCCAAGACACGTTCACGATACGAACACAACAATTTAGACAATTTTCCTAGGATTCCAAGCAACCTTTCCCAAGCAAAGAGATACTCGTCTTTAGTGGAGGATAGTGTGAATGATAAAGCAACATCTCCACTCTCATCAAATTTCGGAGTCCAGAATGCACTATTTGCAGCTGTAAAGAGATGAGCCTCTACGCCAGGGTAGCTTCGATGGTCAATTGTCATCTTTGGATTTGATGCAATATCATCAATTTGCCCAGTAGACAGTGATAAAACTTCTAATCCATAATTGTGGAGCAAATTCACAATCATATCTACTGATAGTATCATAGAGAATTTTCACGGCATAATATTGTACATCATTGCCTACTAAGGTCTTTGATTGTGCTGCAATTATGAATTAGGCCATGGTATTGACGGTAAAAATCGACCAGATCTTTTCATATATGAGAGGTATTCATCTCCAAATGTATCAATTAGCATTTGTTCCTCTTTTTTCGCAATAGATGGGAGTGATAACGATATTATCAGAGAACAGATAATTGGAAGCAGATTTGCTGTAATTAGAGCTATTGTTATTGAGAACACAATGAAGATAGTGTACATAGGATGGCGAACGTGTCTATAGGGACCCGTAGTGATTAGTGAATGAGCTTTTTGAATCTCTAAATTTGCAGAATATTGTTTGCCAAGCGTTGAATGAATCCAATATAGAAGAGGAGTACATAGTAGAGCAATAAGCGCACTTATCCATCTGACAATGGATGGGATGACTAGATTGAACAATAAGATCCAAGGGATGTATAGCATGTAGAGAATAAGAGTGGCAAAATAACCTAGAATACCTATGGAGAGCAGCCATATCGCCAATTTGCCAGGCTCATACTTTTTTCCCTCTCTTTTGGATGCAGGGATTCTGAAGAATAGACGAATTACTCCAAAAATAGCATATATACCAAGTAAAAGGATTCGAAAGACTAGTTCTTCATCCATGAGCTATCAGCTCCCGTTCAAGCTATTAAGATACATCTCATCTAGCTTTACCCGTATATACGGAAAACATATCCAGATAATCTTTGATATGAAAATCAACCCAACAGCAAAATTTGGACGGTGGCAAAGACTGCAGCAATTAATATTACAATACCAATTGTAAAACGTAATTTTCGTTCAGAAATATGCTGAACCTTTGTGACCGCAAGATGACTGCTGACTACAGCTAGAGCTACGTAGAGAATGACTAAAGGCAGAGTTGAAAGAACAAATTGAAGTAGAAGTAGGTAAACTGAAACGGTCATTGTCAGCATGATAGTGGTTGTTATCATAGCGGTTCCTACTGCACGTAATGTGGGATAACCAATGAGAAACATGAGGACAATTACGATGTTCATCGCGCCACCCATTGCTAGAAGGCCTGTAAGAAACCCTTGGACTATACAAAATCCGTATGCAATAGCATCTTTTTGTCTATCAGAGAAATGAGACTGCGAAGTTAGCTCAAGTGCAACTTTGGTTCTTGGCTCAGATGAACCATTCATCCTAATCGCTTGGATGATAAACAGACATCCAAGAATCATTGTGACAATGGTCGAACCACCTCTAAACAGATGTGAATACTGCGTCAGAATGGGAAACACAACAATTGCAGTCGTCACAGCTACAATGCCTGCTGCAACTCCTAATTTAATACCATGAATCACATCAATCTCAAGCTCATCTTTTCGAGAGTAAAAAATGGATAGATTTGCTGCAATAACTAGATCTACGATCATGCTCGATACGAGTACCTCATGTAAGGGATATCCTCCAAAGACTAGTAAAAGAGGAACTATTAGAGGCCATGCTGTCATCCCGATTATCCCAGCTCCTATACCAATTAAGATTCCAATCGGAATGGCAAGAAGCATGAGACTTAGCACTAATGGATCCATGCATGAGTCTAGTTCGTTGTTGGTTTTATTCGTTACTCAGAATTGTTGATTCAGATGATCTTTCTTTGACTTGATAAACCAAACTAGAAGTATGACTATTGCTGCAGTTGCTATAATAATTAATAATAAACAGCTCAGCTTATATCACGAAATTACTTTCCCTAGATAGGTACCTGTTTTGACTATATGCCATCAAAGTTTCAAACCGTTCCTTGATTGCTTTTCCCCCATAGCTATATCCTTTGTCTTGGAGCTTTTCGAGAATATGAATGAAGGAGGGGTATTCTCTTTGGACATCACGGTCAACTCGTCGGAGTTTTGATTCGACTTGACTATTCAGTATCGCAATAGAAGCAAAAAGGAGCCCTATATATAAGAAAAGCAATAGTATTACAATTTCCATATTTGGTTGGTATAAGACGGCAATTATAGGAAATCCACAAAGTATGATTACGAATGTTATAATTCCAAATAGTCGCCCAGACCATCTGTTCTCCTGCTGTCTGATGTTATTTCGTTTCATCTCAGCAATTGAGTAAATAAGTAGCTCATCTAGTTCAAGAGTTTGTGTAGCTAAATCAGAGAGGATTGCATAATTATGCTTTTTATCACGGTCTTGAGAGATTTCAGTGACAATGTTACTGCTAATTGTTTTTCTTTTTTTAACTTCTAATTCTGAATATTGAGGTATCTTATGTAACAATTCTGCAAGCTGTCTGGTTTGACTATCCTCTATAAGAGATTGCTCCTGCATATGTCGGGATTGAGAGTTGACATACCTGATTGGATTAAGAAATTCAAAAGAAAAAGCAAAGCCAATAGTCCCAAATAGGATACAAAGCGGGAGTACAACAAATGGTATTTTTTCTGAAATAATTGATAATGGCACTGTAAAAGTGAAGTAGGTCGCCACGCCGCAAATCAATGAAATAATCAAAGGTGTTGGCAGCATACCAAGACTAAATTCACTGGATTCGTCTATCCTTTTCCTTGGTGCAGACCACATCATAGACGAAAATAATCTTCTGTCAATCTTTCCAAAAACCTCATGTTCTACATCAAATCTCGTCTTACCATATATGCTCTCGATATCCGGTTTTGGAGGACTATTTCGTGACGAAAATACGAATATGAGTAAGCCTAATGCCAAGAGGATTATTACAGCCTGGATTAAAATGACTCCAACAGGGAGAAGAAGTTGAAAGAGTGTTTCTTGGAAAGCATAGATTGTAAATGAGAATAGAAAGAAATGCATAAGGCTCCAAACAAACTCAAAAATTCGAGAACTGCCCTCAATCCGTACAAGCTCATCAGCAATGATAATTTCTCCAGATTCAGGTTTTTCAAGAAGTTTGTTTATGACTGAATTGGACATAACAATACATGAAAAAAGCAAATTTGTTTCCCTGGTAAGGACAAATCCATCATCATCGATGGACCAGAGTTCGACCGTTCTTGAGATTTCAAGTCTTTCTTTTGCTCTGGACACAAGCGATTCAAGATCATAATTAGAGATTGGATGTCTAAACTTGTGTCGCTTTCGTGCTGAAATCAGCATGTAAAAGGTTAAGGCAGCAATAATGTTGACTGGGAGTATAATCAAATAATCAGTTTCAGGATTTAAGATTAGTAAAAGGAGTATATTGAATCCAACTGCACAAAAACCAAATGGACAATTTCTTCCTCCAGATCCAAGTCCAGATATAGTGTCCTTGAATTCTATTGGACTAGTGTATAATCCTTCTTCTCGCAGTCTTCTCACCTCCTCCAGAAAATCAATTAATACAATCAGGATGCATTAGAATATGATTTGTACTCTCTTATTTCTATTGGATATAAAGACACTTGAAAAGAGATGGTCCTGTAACGAGGTATTATTAGCCTGCAAGATGCGTAATTAATTGGTTCGTAGTTATGGCATCATCCAATTCCCATAGTGATAAACTGGACAATGGAAGAGCTGAGGCATCTCTCTTCGAAGCAATATCTCATGAAACAAGAATTAGAATTCTCTTCTTACTACGTGACCATGCACTAGGATTTTCTGAATTAAAGAATCAATTAGAGATAAAGAGTAGTGGGAACCTACAACACCATCTTGGAAAACTGGGAACGCTCATACATTTCAATGAGGAAGGATTGTATTCACTTACTGATTCAGGAAAAGAGGCGATTATGGCAATTAGAGCAGTACGCCGGACCCAGAATCGACAGAAATCTGATAGAATCGTTATTACACTTGTCTATGCATTTAGTTTCTATATTGCATTCATGAATGTGCCATTTCTACTTGGTACAGTTAACGCTCAGACTCCATTGTTTGCTCTTTCGATGGCGGGTTTTATGAGTATGTTCATATATCTAGTATGGCCATTGAACCTCAGACGATCTCAGGATTATTTTTTGAATGAAATTGAAAACAATATGCCCGAGGCATCACTCTTTGGTTTGATTGCACATGAAACGCGTATCAGGGTATTATTCCTTCTTCAGGAAGATTCTTTGGGTTTCTCTGACCTAAAGAGGAAACTAGGATTAACTAGCAGTGGGAATCTTCAACATCACATCAATAAACTAGGAATCCTAATTGAACAGAATGAGGTTGGGAAATACACCCTTGCCGATAGTGGAACAGAAGCAGTCATGGCTATTCAAGCAATTCGAAGTATGCAGAATAGACTCAAGACCAACTTGAATGTCATGATTATAGTTGGGACATTGATCTTTTATATTGTACAGCTGACTACTCCATTTCTTCTGGGGACTGTCAATTCATTGACTCCAGTGGATGCATTGGTTGGTTCGATAGCTTTTGGAGTCTGCTTCTATATCATATGGTCCGCCGCATTCAAAGTAATAATCAACAAGAAAGCAGAGTCATCAACATGGATTAGAGAGATATAGAGTAGCACTAATTCTTCTCATGATACACTCTATACCACATCAAACATCTAGTTCCTTGCCAATAGAGAATGCATCAGCAACTTCTTCACCAAGTGTCCAATACTTACCGGGCGGTTGTGTGTAGATGAGCTGATTGATTTTCATCTGGTCAAGTTTTCCATCGACAAGGTATTGTTCTTCTGAATAGGCATGTTTGACCTCTCCAATTATCAGGTTTCTTTCAAACATCTCGATTATCTGAAAAACGACCAATTCAAAACAGACAGGGCATTCCTGAATCATGGGGACATCCTTTAACTCACCATAGAATACATCGAAGATCTTTGATTTGTCCACGTTCGCACCTGAAGTAATACCACAGTAATCAAGTTCTACAACAAGATCAGCTCCAGGGATATTAATACTAAATTTTCGCTGCTCCTGAATTCCCTTTGCGGTATACTTGTTCTTCCCGATGGACATCATCCACATATGAGGATTGAAAGATATTCTTGTTAACCATGCCAAGTTCATGAAGTTTGGTTTCCCATCAACCATTGCTCCAACAAGGATTGCTGGTTTTGGAAATGGAGCTACTCCACTATCAATCTCAATCTTAGTCATAAGAATCCCACACACCATAATTCTAATTGACTTAATGAGCTCTCTGTTTATATCTGCCAAACCAGTACAAGAGTGTAACAGGAATAGCAAATATGAGAAATATTTCAGCAAAGAGAAAGGGATTGTATTGAGGATTTCCACTGCCAGTATCAGGTGTTGTTGGAATACAATTGTAATGATTTACAGAGATGTATCCTTCTCCACTCTCAGAAGAATAACCCAATGTATCATTAGCCCAGTACCGGTAATATTGAGATGTAGTATAAACACCGACTGATAGAATGTACCTATTTGGATTTGTTGCAGTTGGAGAGTACTTCATCTTACCAAAGCCTAGGACGAGCACGGTGTTAACTCCAGAATAATCACTAACATTAGCTTCGAAGTAGAGATAGAATGGAAATGAACATACATCATAGTATGAATGTTGAAGAAATGCTTCAATGACAGGTGGATGATAGTCAATTGATAATGGTGGTATGAAATGAGAGGGATATCTATCCACACTACCAGAATCTCCTGGTATTGAGTAAGTTCCTGTCCCATTATAATCGTACCAGCCATTTCCTTGAGAGATGCCATCATCCCAAGTATTGTTAGCACCGTCTAGATCAATAGCAGTTATATCTGAATATGATGCAAGGTTGTTTCTAAAGACTAAGCAGTTGAAGCAATTGTCTAGAGTCAGAAACCAGCCGTAATCTCTACCAAGTGTGTTATTTATTATATTGATACCATCGCAATGTGTCAAATAAATACCAATGTCAGGTCCATAGAGTGTGTGGTTACAAATTGAGATATTAGTACAATATGAAATTTCCATACAAGTCATCGAGTTATTTTGGATCAGACAATGTGATGATGATTGAAGCGATAGTTGTCCCAATATCACAGTATTATCTATCACAGTACAATTATTCGAATGATCAATCCTGATGGCAACACTTGCGTTAATAGAATTAAGAATTAGAATTGAATTAGATACATTATGAAGAAAAATACCATACTGATTTCCAAGAAGGGTGCAATTCTCGATTTTGAAGTAGCTAGATGTGTCAGAGATTGAAATGCATGTTTCACCTTGAATCACCAAATCTGATAGCATGTATGGATAAAGTGCAGTGCCATTTCCAGACAGGCTTAGACTTACAAAGTCTGTATCAGAATTGATCACTATTGGACTAATTGTTGATGATTGTGTTCGATCAATCAGGGTAATTGCATAGCAATTTCTACTCCCGGTTTTGAATGCTATAGGCACGGTAACAATTGAAAAACTGAGGAGAATAATTGCAAGAACTAATGATACATACCACTTCTTGAGCATCATCCCTCAACACATGAGTTATGGTGCGTTAGAGCTTATCAAGCATTTCTTTTCCAGCAAACCATATTGTTCTAGTTTGAATTGAAGACTATCTAATATTTGGTTCTGTGTTATGTGATAATGAAGCAACATCTGACTTCTTTTGGTTAATGCGATTGCAGGATGAACTTGTCAAAAAACTTGGAATATTTGAGTCAGAACATCAGGAATCTAAATGTCTGTATTTGTGGTAGACTGGGACACTTCACTTTTATCCTCCTTCTTCTCTAAGACTCTCGAACTTACAATACCAATCAGACCAAGGGATACTAGGACAGCACCTCCGCTGAGCAAACGAAGATTCACTTGAGATGATTGCACGGTTATAGATAGAAAAAGAAATTCACTCTCTGAAGAAGTGAAGCAGAGAGCATAGACTCCAAGTCCAGGTAGCTTGAATGTCCCATCGAATGACGTAATGTTCTCAAACTGTGCAAGCGGAGTAGCTAAGGTAATTGATTTGTTCTGTACAACGGTATTGTTAGCATCAATACCATCTAGGAGGTACATAGAAAATACACCACTAGCAATCTGTTCTTCTATTTCTACTTCAACATAGATGTCGCTGTTTGAAGTGAATAGAAACCCAGAGAACACATTATATCGTACACTAACGGTTTCTGAAATAGGACGCGTTCCAGACATCAAGGCACATAGAATAATAACAACACCGACAACGAATAATATTTTTCCCAGTCGCAATTATATCACCTCATCAGACCTCGGTTCGCTCGAATATCACAAAGCTCAGGATAAACAGAACAATGGTGATCACAAATGAAACAACCATGCCTATCTGGAGGTCCTCCATGACAGGAGCTCCTTGTCCCTGTGTTATGAACCCAGTTACTGCACTCAAAGGATTCAGAATGACTATTACCAGTGAGGGGATCCCTTCTGAGTTTAGAAGTGAATAGATTGCATACCAAAGACCAACACCACCAATGATAGCAGTAGTCAGCTTTCTCGTTTGTACTGCAATCAAGGTCGAGACCGAAACCAGAAATGCAATATACAGCCACGTAGCAACTATTACTAAGAAAAGATCTGCTGCTGTAGGAAGTAGAGGAAAAGTCAGGGGGACTACTGTCATAAGTGCAAAGGACAAGAGAATCGCCGGAATCAGTATGACTAATCCCGCCTTTGTAAGCAATAGATTCGCCCGTTTTATGGGCAGTGTCAGGTGAGTTCGATAGAATCCATCTTCAAATGGCTTTGCAACCGCTATGGCTGCCAGAACCGGTATTATCAAGGCAAGTGAAGTGGAAAAAAACCTCATCCCCGATTGCAACATGTTAGGTGCTAATCCATCAAGAAAAGTGATTACTCCTTGCGGGTCTATTAGATATACATCAAAGTTTGATGTGTATCTAGAAAAAGAGATGCCGTTTAAAATGCCATAGAAGAAAATTGCTGCTAATCCTTCCAATACAGGAAAACGCCAGGAGACACCAAACTCGATGCGAAGCAAGGAGGACAGGTACCGGAGTCGCGTTCTCATCGAATGACCTCCTTAAAGGCATCTTCAAGCGTTGTTGCTTTTTCTAGGACATATATCGTGACACCTAGTGAAGTGGCAATTTGCTCGACTCGTGTTCGTACATCATCGTAATCGTTGTTGGTCTCCAGAGATATTGATGTTGGACCAAGTATTCTTGCAGAGATCATGCCATCGATCTCACGCAGGCTGTCAATCAATAGATGGGACTCAGAGCATTTCAGTCTGTATTTCCCCTTTATCAATCTCGATATCACCTCACTGATCTTTCCACCTTCAACTATTCGACCAGACTGCATGAATGCAACATGAGTGCATGCTCGTTCCAATTCTGACAGGATGTGAGAGATCAAGACAAAAGAAACACCCAACTTCTGATACAGCTCAAAGATCAAGTCTAAGGTACGTTCTCTGCTCGTGACATCGAGATTGGCTGTTGGCTCATCGAGAAAAATGATCTCTGGATCCCCTGCAAACGCCAGAGCAATCCCTACTCGTTGTCGCATACCGGCAGATAAGTGTCCTATCTGCCTATCAGCTGCATACTCAAGATCGACAAGTCTGAGCAGCTCTTCCGGAGTCTTACTGCTATTGTAGAGTCCACAGACATACTGCAGGTAATCCCTCACTGATACTGCCTGCGGAAATGAGGGATACTCATGCAGGACGCCAATCCTTCTGCGGATCTCGAACGAATCAGTCTTCGTATCCAGACCTAATATTCGTGCATGTCCCGAATCCGGTCTTGCCAAATTAAGGAGGATCCGCAGTAAGGTTGTCTTGCCGGCACCGTTGGGACCAACAAGCCCAAGTATACCCGGTTCGATCTCCAGAGTTGTGTCGTCCAAAGCAGTGAATGTTCCGAATTTCTTTGTCATTTGTCTTACTGAGATTATGCTAGACTCGGTTACTTCTCTTCCCCTCAAGAGGACTTTGAGTAAGTTCAGTATATATGTATAATCATTTTTTGAAACTCGCCTTATAGTTGAATCAAGGTGGAGTTTTTGCAAACTGGTTCACATTATATCAATAGGATTTCAAACTTCAAGGATTTTCAATCATAGATCTTCAGAATTGTAAACACCATTTTTCAATCAGTTGTGCGTTAATCTTATTACAAATTCCAACTTAGAACTAAGTAGGAGGTATAGGAGATTTCTGAAGAAGTTGATCCTGACAAGTTTCTGACAGAGGGCAATATCAAATTCTGGCTTCTTGTTCTAGCTTTATTTTCACCCTATATGATTTATTTTAGACCTGCACAGGGAGTTTATTCTTTTCTATTGGAGGGGCCGTTATGGAGATTTGATACCACGGGCTACCCTATCTTCGAGTTCTGGTCACTTTTTTCTCTCATTATGGCACCACCATTCGGTCTGATCAGACTCGCATTCATCCAGCAGGTAATACTCTACAAGAAGAATCTCACAGATTCAGGAAGACTTGTCATGGTAGGAATAGTCTGTGAACTCCCAGATTCAATTCTCTTCTATGTTTTCGGAGCTTCCGGTCTGTGTTTACCATTCCCGCTGTTCCTCATTGTTGGATTGCTATTTGCAAAATATACGAAAAAAGAACCATTATCATGGATTGAAAAAGAGGCAAGTGATAGCAAAAGTCAGGCAGATTCGCCGATCCAATCCTAGTATCCCGAGAAGAAGACCAAGAAGATCTTCATTCAGGTTTTGAATGATAGGAACACAGGTAGTGTTTACACTGTCCACATAGGAATGAACTTGTGAGGATTAGAGTATGCATGAAGCTAAACACTACTTTAACTAATGAAAGATGAGATGCCATTTCTATCAACAGTATTGAAAAAAATCAAACATCCAATTCTTAGGTTTAAACTCATTCTTGTGAAAAGATATCGTACCATCCAAATATGAGAGGGGCAAGCAGAACCCACCCAATAAGCATTCCGACAAGAATATGTACAAACATGACATTGGCTACAAGAATATCAACAACAAATCCAATTGAGAATGATACAATCCCAAGATATCCTCCAATCTTGTTTGCTTTCAGAACAAACCACCCTGCAACAAATGCAATAACTGCACTAATCAGAATAATAGGTCCCCAGAGATACAATCGCGATGTCCATTGAATGAAATGATAAGACAGATAGCTTCCTGCAACATCATGGAGAAGATTAGTACAGCCCACCTGAATCATCACCCATGCAATGAATGCAGCAATTCCGCCAATAGTGTAAAACACGAATTGAGCAGCTATTATCTTCGAGTTTGGCCATCTCATGAATCTGATTCCAAAATCCTAGTTATTTACTCTTTCTTCAGTATAGTAACTGCACTATATGATGGTTGGATATAGCGATGAAAATAAGACAACAAAGGATGGAAGTATCTCTACGAACTCCCTAATAACCAAAATTCACACGCGAAACAAAATACACGAACTTCATGATGAGTTCTATCTTTTTCTAAAACACTTCTGCTAGAGATCACATAAACCACAATTGGAGAATATAACTACGAACCAAATCAAGAAATCAATGGTCTCTCGAATAACTTAGTATGAATTGAAGAATGCCATAGTAGTGACGCAAAGAGAGGTGATTGCATAAAAAAAACACATATGCAAGAAGCTATGTTACTAAAGTCGGATATTCTCCTGTAATATCCAGGTGGTGAAGGAGAAGAGTGAAGAAAATTAGAGTAGCCATTTTATCTTTGATTTTGATTAGTATGATAATGACACTAGGTCTACCGGTTCATGCGTGGAGTGATATTGGCGTTGAATACTATGATGGTGTCACAGAAATATATGGCGAATGGTCCGAAGCTGACAATACAGCTCTTGAAGAACATATCGGACTATGGGCGTACTATTTAGAAATTATATTCTATATTGATAATGTAGATCAGAATGCGGATGTCTACAAGATCCGAGTGGACTTTGACGAAGCGGATGAAGGTGAAGCTATTCAGCTCTGGTATAGATGGGGAGCGTCAGGTTCCTATGTCTATTGTGACACTATTGGACCTGATCCAGAAGATAGTTATTTTACAATTACCGATGCATCAAATACCAGGCTATATATTAAAATCAAAGATAACACCCGTTCTTTGGATTTCGATAGGGATCAATGGAGCTTTGGAGGAGAACCTGAACTCTGGATGTACTGGTATTGAGAAGATAGATAAACCAAGATATCGAATATAATAACTATTCCTTCCACGAAACAAGGACATAAGACATTATGAGCGAAGTAATTTCAGGTGACTCTGAAATGAGTTCCTCTTCACGCTTCAACTGGAAGTATCAGATGAGTCCAACAGAAAAGATATTGTTACTGCTGTTTGTGATTCTCTTCTGTCCCACGTTTGCCACTCTTCGTAGCACATCAAGTCCACTCGCCTATTCCATCGATTCTCTACTATGGCGAGCTCTTTTCTATCGTGATGGGTCTTTCTCTTTTAGATTTGTTTTTCATTTGTTAATGCTTCAGTATCACCTACTAAAGTATCTGCTAGTCATTCAATTCCACAGATATAATAGACAGGCTACAACCAAGAAATGGGTTCTATTACTTGCAATACTCAGTGAACTCCAGATGATTCTAGTGATTGACTTAGCCAAGATCATTCAGGTAATTCAAGGAGTGAATACTTGGACTAATCTCATCTGGTATATCCCAATTCCTACTGTTCTGATTGTCTCTATCATCCTATTAAAATTTGTACCATGCCCGGGGTCTGAACCAATGTGGATTGATGAGGAAGAAGAAAAGACATGGTGGGAAACGAAACAGGAAGAGAAATAGACAACTATAGGTATTATTGAACACACTTTCAGTCTGCACGCCTCGGACATTAGTATCAGTGGGCTTGAATTGAAAAAGCAACAGTAAAAAAAGCAAACAATGGTTGGCGAATCTTCAATCGGAGCAAGATAGGTCTGAGTTGGTGTCACCAACACAAAGGAGAGTATGCAGGATACTAGCAATAACATTACTGTCATTCTTATGTATCATTCAAGATGGGTAAACCACGCATGACGAGGACAAGCTTCATATGATATCAAACCAGAATCTATGAGAGCTCTGCATGCATAACAGGATGCTTTTAAGGCACAACCCAAGCAAAAATCGGTTTCAGCTCGTTCCCACTCCGAAATAATCTCCTTTAGTGATAATCTCGTTAGAGGTTTCTTTTCACCGCTCAACCACCTATAACGACATCCTGCTACATTCAGGTCATCGTCAATTAACAAGTTGCCTGTTAAACAAGGAATGTGATTCTGGTGTGCTGTTAGTGTGTGCATGCTTAAGTTAGGTCCAACAAGAGTCCAACTTCTGGCAAAGCTAGTTAAACCAGACGCACTCACTTTTCCATTCGCGGGGAAGACATTACTGAAAATATAAGGAGCAAGAATTACTTTGTGTATTACATTGGTAGGGATGCATTCAATCAAAGGAACGATCTCATCCAGATTGCTTGAATCAAATAGGATAGTTAGAAAAGAAATGTCTGTACTAGAATTCAAACAAAAATCTAGGATGGTTTTAAGCGATTCTTCGAATTGTTGATTTGATGCATGAAAGAGACTAACGTTCAAACCAATACCTTGAGCCGATAGGGACTTGATCTCTGAAATTCTATGCTTTATTGAGGTGCTGCTGTTGATAATATAATAATCAGGCACATTGAAAAAGACCATGCCAACACCGGATGAGTAGGTCGATTTCAAAAATCGATGCAATCTATCCTTATCTTTCTCCTTGAAACTAAATACAGTTCCTGGCAATGAAATGTTCGAGGGACGGAGCTTCTTGATGATATCTAGAAAGCCCTCGTAAAGATATTCAGGTAAGTCCTCTCTTCCCTTAGAAGCACAATGGACACCTGCATAGCAAGTTTCACAAGCGAAGGAAGGCACAACTGAATGTGTCTGCAGATAACATATTTCGTGATATGGACATCTGAAATTAAGTGCAATTTCAAGGAGATTAAGCTGAGGTGCGGGTTTAAATGGAATGTATCTCCAGAGCAACGAACCCATCCTAAGTGTTTCTACATAGATTGGCTCGTCGCATATGAATCCGAGTCCAGAACTAATGATTTCCTCAATTGTATCATATGATTCGTTACTTATTTCCTCAATGTGAGCCTGAATGGATCTAAAATCTTTCGCATCTAGTACATGCAGTTTTTTCTGTAGTAAATCATAAAGTATCCCAGCGCCAGTAATGTCACCAAGTAGAGAAACCCAAGGATAAAGCCGCAAGAACTTGGTCAAAACGCTTCACCTAGTAGCTATTTGAGTTCGATGAGTTCCACAATCTTAGCATACTCCTCTACTCTTGATTGAAAGTAATCTGGGTTCATGCTGTGAATATACATGGCAAGGCTAAGGTTATTGATAAAATTACTTTTCGCATCTAAACATGGGTCAAGCGCACCTTCAAGTCCTAGTGAAGCTATACAATTACTGCAAGAGTGTCCTATTGGGCATTCAGAACAATTTGCAAGACTATGCTTCTTAAATATTGCAATTACTTCTGCAATCCTCGTCCAATCCAAACCATGATTAACCTCTCCTATTATTATACTCTGCGGACATCTCTCGCAAGGACGAATCAATCCCTTAGTGTCTACATGCATCTTGAATCCTGGAATACAGGTTCCTGAGTATTTGGTCAAGGGAGTTTCAGCAAAAAGTGTCCTGTAATATGCCATCATTATTGGTACACTAAAAAGCTGCTCAAGGAAGTTTGGTTGATGATGATGGTTTCGACCCACTACAATCGTAAAGTATTCTTTTCGTTCCTCCTCAATCATATTATCAAAATTCTGCTTTTCCTCAGAGGAAAATTGTGAATAATACTCAGTACCGTATGGCCGCACTGGATTGACAAATATGGGCTTAATAGGACTTTCGTCGTCAAAGAATTTTCTTACCTTTCTAAGATCGGTTTTTGGATCATAGGTAGGCATGGCATAAATACGACCTGTACCATTTGGCAATCCAAACTCTTCAGCTCTTTGAACCAACCTTTCTATGTTCCTAATGACTGTATCGAAAGTCCCCTTGCCATTACGATAGACACGACATCGGTCATGTTCTGATTTGGGTCCATCCAAGCTTATCAGAATCATAAATTCGTTCTCAAGAAGAAAATCAATAATCTCTTCGGAAAGCAAAGACCCATTAGTCGTAGTTGTGAAATGCAAATCATAGATGTCAGAATATTTTCTTTGCGCATATCTAACAACTTGCTCGATAAGATGGAAATTAAGAAGTGGTTCGCCTCCATAGAAAGCAATTGTGGGCTCTCTTAGAGGATTATATTGACATCCTTCCTCTAGATAAGAGAAATACAAGTCCACCGCTTTAATGGCAATTCTTGTTGACATATTTACACTTGAATGCTTCCTAGAGTCATTATATTGTCCCGAATATGCGCAATAGGAACATCTGAAATTGCAGGAATGAGTCACATCAAGAAGCAGTTCGTAAAGCCCATTTCTGAGTATATTGTCACGTACGATATCAGCTGTGATTACTCCGGATTTCTCATAAGTCTTCTCAACGAACACCCCCGCCTTTAAAGACAACTCCTTCAAGGCATGAAAATAATCAGGATTGTTGGCCTTTTCTGATAATTGCTCAATGTTCTTGAAATAAGACTGAAGATCTGAGGAATTAGAGAACAAGTCTTTGACTAGTTTCCAATCGGACCTTGGCATCTGTAGAAGTAGGTTTGTCTGAGGGTCGAATAAGTAATACTTGTTTTCAATAGCGAAAATGGATGGCTTCTTCAGCGAACTGCTAAATGGAAACGTTCATCTCAACTCCAATGTTTAATGTCAGAAAAGGCCGGTTTTGGCTATCTATTAAGCACCTCCAAGGACCCAATCAGCAAACCATGCTCCACCAAATCCTAAGCCAGCGCCTAACAAGATACCTCCAGGAGCTAGTCCAATGCCCAGAGTTGATGCGCATGCAAGACTGCATGCACCATAACATCCTCCTGAACAACCAATAGCACAAGCTCCCATACAAACAAGTCCCATTATTGTATGTCCTCCTCTACGAATCTATCTTTGCCCTAAGACAATCGTAGGATTCTTTAAATACTAGTCTAATTAATAAGGCTTTTGTACAAATATTTCAATTATCATTCATTACTTCCTTGATTTCTCTAAGTTCCTTATTCCAACCCAATAAAAGAACACACCTATGGCAATAAGAGGGAGTGTTGTCAAAAGCCCAAATCCCAAAAGCAGACCTGTAAATGCTTCTATTGTGTCAATCAAAATAACTGGAGGGATTATTGCTGCAATTAGCGCTATCATTAATGCAGCAATTCCGTTCAATTTATTGGTCGATGACAGTGTATCAGAATATGCTGGGTTCAATGCGCTAAGTCCAGTGCCAATCATGATTGAACCTAGAAACAGCAGAAGTGCATAGAGTAGAAGCAACACTATAGAGAGAATACTTGTCGCAACAAGCAGTCCAATTAGGACAGATGGAATTACTGCCATGGGAATGGTTGAAAGCAACAGTCCTATTACTTTAGATTTCATAAACTTTCTCCCTCCATGCGGGGCTGCGAGAATAATCCAGAGTTGTTTCTCATTATCAAGAAAGGTAGAAACACCAAGTATACCAGCACCAATTATTGGGTACATCATAGTCATTAGAATCATTGTGAGGAATACCATCAGAGCCAACAAATCGGGGATCTGGTCACCACCCATGAATGGTATTGAAATCAGTGGCATAATAGATGCTGTGAGTGCTACGGAAATGGTCATTATATTGCGAGGTTTTCGATAGAAATCCTTCAAAACCGTCGCTACAAGCGCGCCAGTTGGGCTATTGCGGTACAGCTTTCTCACAACGCGTAATACTAAATTCTCTTCACCAACGGTGACAACGCGCTCACTTCTGACACCTAGATTATATGTATATATCATATTTGAAACAGCTAGTCCTACTCCAATGGAAAGTATGCTCAAGCTTGCTAGGAGAATGCACAAGATTGAAGGGGCTATCTGAAGAATCCTATTGAATGTTTCTAAGATGGTTGAGGATAAATCGATTCCTCTGTAATTCAGAGTCAACCAAGAAATTAAGTCAGCTCCCCAGGTAGAAGGGAGTATAAAATTCGCATCAGTACTCATGAACAAAGCCATTGATTCTGTCATGTACATCAAGCCCATCAACGGTATAATGACAATCAAAGACATTACTGAAGCAATTAACTTCGCCATCTCTTCGCCACGTTTTGATTCTCCAAGTTTAGCTTGCAGTGCTGAAGCAACTACAACAGATACCCAAGTTGCTGAAAACACAGTAAGTAAAATCACACCATAAATAGCCAACTCCCCTACTAGAGCAACCTGAAACACATAAACAACTGGAGCAACAAAGATGGGTGCTAGAATCATTACGAGGATGATTTGATTTGGCAAACTACCTAGAAACTTACCAA
Source organism: Candidatus Thorarchaeota archaeon (assembly GCA_016839245.1). The sequence goes on along the minus strand of JAEOUN010000058.1, from coordinate 8,071 downwards.
CGATGATGTCTCGTGTTCTTATGTTTGCACTTAGTAAAGTTTCCCACTGGGCGATTCTAATCTCGCGAAGAGCGTTAGAAATGGGATTTACCAAGATCATAATCCATAAGATCATGATTGCTATTCTTGACAAGCCTGGAAGACTAGTCAGTAATAAGCTGCCATAGTCAGGGAGCATGATATTCAGAATTCCTGGTACAGCAATGTGTGAGATAAATAATACCCAGATTAATAAAAGTAGAAATATTGTGAAAACATACCTCTTTCGGTTTTTTCTATATCTCGCACTTAGCATCAAGAATTCAGCTTTAGCAATAGTTAACCATTGCTGAACCACTGCTAGCTCCTCCAGTCAAGTAATTTTGTTTTGTCAATCCTGCCTCCTACAAGATTCAGATATGCCTCTTCTAAAGTCTGAGTTCCTGTTAAATCAAGGATCTCTTCCAAACTCCCGACAGCTGTCAAACAGCCTGAGTTGAGAATGCCAATAATATTGCATATATCTTGCGCAAATTCCAAGAAATGTGTACAGATGAAAAACGTCGTATTCAACTCGTGTGCTAATGCAATGATGATATCTTTAACCAAAGCACTTGCTGCAGGATCAAGTCTAGATGTTGGTTCATCTAGAAATACAAGCTTGGGATCGTGAATGAGCGTAGATGCAACAAGTACCTTCTGTTTCATGCCTGTTGAGTAAGATTCTAAGAGATCATCCTGTCGTCCTTCGAGACCCATGATTCCAAGTAGTTTATCAACCCGTGTGTGAAGCGCCGTATCGACAACGTCATAGAGCGCGCCTACAAACTCCAGATACTCGACTGCTGACAACTTTGAGTAGATACCCGGACCTTCAGGGAGCAAACCTGTTGATGCTTTTATCTCGTTATTCTGATGATTAAGTTCATACCCACACACAACTGCAGATCCACTAGTTGGTCTGATTATTCCTGATAAGATGCGAACAGTCGTTGTCTTTCCAGAGCCATTCGGACCCAAGTACCCGAATGTGTTTCCTTCTGGTACCTCAAGGTTGACATCATTAAGAGCAACTACAGGTCCAAAATTCTTTGAGAGGCCAACGGTTTTAATCGCGAGGTTCTTACGCATAAATATCCACACCAATTATCAAATTGATACTCACATGGGTATTACCAATTGCATGTTTGTACAAATTGTTGAACCTATATTTAAAATCTTAGGCCTTTGTTTAATCAAACAACTATTGGATTTGTAGTCGTTTTTATGCAAGCAACGTCAACAGGATGGAGGACATCGAAAACATTGAAAAATTGAATTAACGCAAGTCAGGATGTATATGGAGATTCTTGACAGACAGAAACGTGAAGTAGACCAGCACATGCTAAATTGGCAATGGGAACTCATCACTCCGAGTAGTTTTGTTATTTGGATTGCTGATGGTCCGTTAATCTTCTCTGAGATACTGGAGGATTACATAGAAGTAGGGATGCAGGATTTCATCTTTGAAAAGCATTATAGTATTGCCTGCCCTATGGGTGAGTCAGGTGATGCCCACCGTTCAACCTTTCTTGCTGTGATTACAGAAGAGATGTTTGAGGCTGCAAGACAGAGTGGTTGGATTGTATTATCAGGATTTGAGGGTTAGAGTAATTATAAAATTCTATCCTGATTAGCAAGAAAAAATAGACAACAAAGGATGGAAGTATCTCTACGAAACTCTTCTTGACAACTCTAGGTACTGCATGAACACGTTTTCAGTCTGCACGCCTCGGACATTAGTATCAGAATAGCACTTAACTGAATTAGCAGTATTTCAAGAGTATAGCATATGTTTGAGAAGTATTTCATTAATAAAAGAGATTCTTGCAAATGAGAGGTTGTGTTTCGTGCAGGAAAATCACCTTGTCGATGTAGCCCAAGCCTGCTGCGACATAGGGATTCGTGGACTTATCACGATACTCCGTGGTCCGACCAGCACACTTCTTCTCCTTGTCCTTCGCCTCCTCGACCTCCTTCCGAAAGAGAATGCCAAGCGTGTCATTGGAACTCATGACTATTTTCTCAGTAGCTCATTATTATTGTGATTTCACCAAATTCTATTATGATTTAATTGATTCAATTGCACTTCTGCAATATTCTGTTATTCGGGAATCATACATAAGGCCACGGACTAACTCAATGACTTCGTGGTTATTTGTACCTCCAAAGACATCAGATAGTACTGTAATTGCGATAATAACGAAATCGTTTTGAGGAGTCAATAACGGCTTAAGCAAATCTAATACTCCTCTATGTCCGGATTTCCGAAATATATGCCCCAAAGCGATAAGAGAAGACCAATACCTAAGCCGATCATTTTTTTGATTGAGATTTCTTAAGCGAAAGCCAAAATATTGGAATGCTTTCTCAATCCCCTTGGCTTCTAAGGCATCAGCCATTCCAAGAGTCAATATTGTGCTGAATGTTTCATTTCCTTTGGTTATGAAATCAGATATAATTGATACAAGTTCCTCATCATCTACTGTTTGAAATATTTTTTTGACTGCCTCTCCTAGTATCATAAGTATGTTCAATGACGAGGCTTCGAATGGGGTTCTATCATGTATCTTACTGGTTACTACATTCAATAAGTCTAATGCTACGGGGTTATTGCTGGCATAAAATAGGGTTTCGATAATCTGCCAGTTGCTTAATTCATTTTGTATCAATTTAGCTACACTATTATGACCCGTATAAAGATAAGGACTGTAACCTTCACGCCAGACTAAATCAGGTCCACTCAGAATGATAGCTTTAAGTCCATTCACAACTTGCTCTATTTGCTCTCGATTTGATTGATTAAAGGATTGCTTCAATAACGTCATACATCCTTTTCGCATATTGGAATCACTACAAAGAAGAAAGGGTAGAACAAAGGAAATTGCAGTGCTTTTACTGTTCTGCTCATCTGGAAGGGAATTGATTATTCGCCAAATTGGACCTTCTTCATTACAAATGTTGATTTCCTGACAGAACCAAAATGGATTTTTTTTAACTTGTTTTATTTCATGTTCAAATTCAAACACCATACTAAGAGATTGAAAGGTTCTTCTGGCAATCACATCATTCCCGCTTTCCATCAACGTACTAAGTTTTTCAAATGCATCCTTGCTTCTTGTGTTTCTGAAAACCATCCCTATAACATCAATTGCATTCAAGCAAAGGGGATATTTACTCTCGTCTAGGAATGGCTCGAGGTTTTTTAGAATATCCATTTCACCTGTTTCGAGAAACATCTCACCGATTGCATCCAAAACATGTGCAGTGAGTGACTGATCCATTCTCTTCAGAAGCTTCTTAGCACAATCGAGGGCTTTCTTCTTTGAAATTGCCTGATTCTTGCATTTATTGATGAGTTGATATATTTCATCCTCATTCATTACATTCACCAATGAACGCCAAACCGCAAAGCAGCCCTTCTACTTGACTAATATGTTTTACGATTGCATTTTTCTTGAGATGTAAATCATATTCGTTTAGCAATTGGTTCCTGTGGTATTTGAACTCAAAACTATGCCGTTGACAGTGTTTATGAGTGGATAAGCTTCGGTATTCGCAGAAATAATATCAGATATCAAAACGTATTAGATGGTCTAATCCACGACCTTTAATCATTGTTTCCGATGAATCCATCCATAGGAAATTTGCATCACAAAGCAAGGAGATTGCCTCTCTAGCCTCATAATCAGAAATGTTGAAAGCGTATTTGAGCACAGCCATGCACGAACTCAATGTCGTTAGCGGACGCGTTTCAAACGTGCTTGTCCCCAATCCCAGAAAACCAGCCCCTTCCTGTGTTACCTTGTATTCCTTTAAATTCACATTGCTTTTAAGAAATATAGCAAGATCGTGCAGATTCCCAATTCTGCCGCTTGATCGATTGATGATTATGACCAAAACATCCATGCTATTCAATCCTCGTATGCAGTCTTGTCTTGACAGGTGCCAAAGAATCCATAGTATTTAATACCTTCTAGATTTTCGACATCTATTAGGGATTTGGCAAGGCAACAAACAAATCCTTTGATGCTTTTTTATTTACCAGCAGTTCCTAATGATCGCTCTGAACAAATCGCGCCAAGTAATAATATGAATAGGAGAAGGATAACACCTACGCCAAACTCTGGCTCATTTTGAAAGCTTTTCGTTGTCAGCAGGTGTACCAAGAGCATTAGGAGATATCCTGCAAAGAAGAACTCTGCTAGCACAAGCCACATCAGAATAGTGCTTCCAGACTTCTCCACTGCCGCTTGATTGAATATTTTTTCTCCGGTTTTTATCATAAGCATTATGACTGAAACTACAAAAGCTAGTAGTATTGAAGCTTGCAGCCCTAGAGATAGCGAAGGTACCATAAGAAGCACCACAAGTGTAGTTGCCAAAAACACGAGCGGAAAGAATAGCTTGAAAATAGCTTGCGACAGCTTTCGCAGATTTGCGTCATTATGTATATTCCTAGCGATGGCTTTCTTTCGAAGCCACAGAACAATATATGCGACAAGAGGTACAGCATATCCTAATGGTTCAAATACCTGAGAGTTCCCATAGATGCTCACTACAGCATGATTCATCGATAGCAATGTAATTGATGATAGAGAAAAGACTAGCCCTCCGATACCTGATAGTATGCTCTTCTTCTCAACAATGATTACTCTACCTATCCCTCCAATGCCTTGCACAACAACGAATAATGAATAGATAATTAGCAAGACATCATAAATGAGAACAAGCCAGTTAGGCATAATGGATTTTAGAGAGAACAAAAACTGCAGTAAGGCGGACATTGCAGGTACTATGTACTTAAGGGATCTATTTGCTGAATATGGGACTTCACTACCATGAATTATTATTGGAGCTGATTGAGAATATGTATATTGCCATGCTATTCCAAATACCCCAACAAGAAGAAATAGTATTTCATTCCAAACTAGAGAAACCAAGAATAAGTCCGCGATAATACCAGCTAGCGTGATCTGCTCGGAATCCGAGAATCCATTTGTAAGAACATCACGTAGGAAAGAAGGGACTTCCCAGATCCCGAAATATGCAGTGAATATAATGATGCAGGCAAGGAATGTGAAGAAGGGAGCTAGCACAAGCAATTGGTTTTCCGGTTTATCTTCATGAATTGAACCAAGAATCCTAGAGAACAGCTTGCCTAGAAAACGAACTCCATAGAAGTACATGAAAAATACCATGAAGTAGCCATAGAATGCGAGAAAAAGCATGAAGAAAGCTTCAGATTGGCTAAATGCTCCAATGTCGAACAACCAGTCGAATAACCATGGATTTCCTTGAAGCATACTCAATCTTCACCTGCGAATTTTCAGATTACAAGTTAATCCTTAAGTCTCAAACTACCTTCTCAATCCATTTAATAAAGGGATGCCAAGATATAGAATCAAGGTAACGAGTTAAATGCTTGCACATCTCCTGTATCGCCTAATACCTGAGTTTTCATGGTTCTCACTTATACATCTTTGGCATTGTTGAAGACAACAATTGATGATTCAACTGCGAGAATGTCGTGACTTTTTCCAAGATGGTGCAAACTTTAGTTTTTATAGTAGGATACTTGCTCGAACCCGTAATTAGATTCTGAGTTGCAATGTGACCAATCTTTGATAGTATATCAGATATTCATCTTTTTATTTATTATTTCTTAATGCGTTTAGAGCGAAGTCTCTTACTGCCCAATCTGAATCACGCATTGCAATCATCAAAGCATCTTCTACCTTAGGTCCTCCAATTTTAACTAATGCCATAATAGCTACTAATCTTGCACCGGGTCTTTTGTCATTGAGTAGTTCGACAAGAGGTTCAACAGCTTTTTTATCACCTATCATTCCAAGTCCAGAACATACTCCAATGATGCAACTGAGATCATTCTCTTTTAACAATGCAATTAATGAATCCACAACAGATACTTCTTTCATGCACCCTAATGCTGCAGCCGCTCCTCCACGGACAGAGTAATCATCATCTTCGAGTAAAGAAATGAGCTTTGGAATAGATTCACGAGAGTCTATTTTTCCTAGCCAAAGTGCTGCATTTGTCTTTGCTACACTATCTCCATTAGCTAATATTTCGTACAATCGACCAATATCCCGTCTTTCCGCAGCTTTCTCAATTTCATTGTACGAAAATTCTTCTCCCATAATAAAGATCTCCGATATACAATTACTTAACTTGTGAGCAAGATATTATATATTCATTCCGAATAATATATGAGAAAAGGTTGAAGATACGCAAATGATTTAGATAGATATAATGTTAGATTGATTGAACCAAAAGGCACAGTAAACATCTGACTCTTCAAGGTGTAAAACAATCGCTCTCCTCTTTCGAGCTTGAGTATTATAAGTGTGCAAGAAGACAGTGTGCCATGCTTATAGGTCCTTTATATGAGGCGTTCATACCCTTCATCCTTGGCAAAGTACAATTCTCTGTTCTTCGAGTGCGTTATCCAATCTTGGTTTAGGGTTGATTTAAAGAAACGAAATCAGATAAGAGTGAGTCATGGTAGAAAAGGTGCTCCCCGACTTTTTTGAGTTAAGATTGTTTTAATAAGATGGCTCAGGAATGATAAAGAGAATAGTGAGTCATTTTCGGTGTTACTAGGAGTTTGAAATCAGGAATATCATTCAATGTGGGATAATGTCGAAGCATGATAGAATCTCACCAGATGCGATGTAGAGCCTATTACCGTATGAATTCATATTCACACTGTGATTATATTCCTGGTTCCAAATTTCTTCACCGCCTTTATTGAGAACTTTAACATAGTGTTTCCACAAGTCCGCTTCTTTCCTTTCCAGAGCAATTACAATGTTGTCAGCAACTCCATTCAATTCATATATGTTATATGAATCATATTTCTGAAACCATCGATTCTGCCCCGAAACATCAAAACAGAGTAAACCACCACGTGCGGTAGTAGCAACTAATGAATTTCTATGTACCATAAGTAAATGTATGGGAGCTATTTCTTTTTCCATTTCCCAAAGAAAAATTACGCAATCAGTCCTCCAGAGCTCGTTACCGTCCATATCAAAGCAGTGCACTCGTCCCTCGTAGGTTCCAGCGTAAATACGATTATCTTTTGTGCAAACTGCCATGACAGTGCCAGGGAGATCTCGTATCCACACTTCATCAGAACGAGAATTATAGTAAATCAGCTTACCAACAAACATGCGTCCTATTCCAACTAATACCCCATTATTCATACTAGCTAAGCTCATTGGGAAGTCATCATATGTTAGATACCATTTTAGATCCCCACTTTCATCCAGTGCCTTAACAGCGTATCTCTTCCAAAGTGATAACGGGGCAAAGACCAAATCATTGAAAAGATAGATTCCCCAATAAGAGATGACTTCTTCATTTGGACCCCTAATATCCAATTCATATTGCCATTTCACATGGAAATTTATATCCAAGTAAATTATCTTGTTATGGATAGTCCTTATGTAGAATCCGCTTTTTCCAATGCACATATGAATTGGTTCATCATCAAGACGTGTTTCCTGCAATATGTTTCCATTCGTGTCAAATAGAATGCAACTTTTATTCTCAGTTCCAATCAAAATGCATTGGTCATTGACAGCTATACTTGATGCGTTACCATTGAACGGAGAATTCCAACTTAAATCCAATTTAATCATTCACCGAGAACAGCGCTTAGTACATAAATTTTTTTATACTTTTTTCATTATTTGGAAAACGGTGTGCATATATAGGTAGAATGAACCTCGCCGGAGCTTGGTGCTTACACTCCCTGCCTATAACCCATTTCCACAATGTGAGTAAACTGACTGCAAGAAATTTCTATGTTCCACCATTTCTACCAGTGTCACCAGAAGAGGAGCAGGAGTATATCGAACCTGATTACGAAGAAGGATTAGAGCCAGAATATGAAGAAGGATTAGAGGAAGAACTAGAATATATTGAACCCGACAATGATTGTTGGTGCTTTCAAAGAATCGGAATTAACCTCTCTATTCTTTCTTTTTAATTTTTGAATTAAATGAAAAAAAAATAGACAACAAAG
>JAEOUN010000057.1 GCA_016839245.1 Candidatus Thorarchaeota archaeon | reverse complement strand
GAGCGCTCACCAAGAGCAAGAATGAGAGGAACTGTACAGGGACGCCCCAGATGAGAGAACATCTCAATCAATGGGGAACTTGTGTTTGAATTTGTATCTTTACTCACATTCATAATTAGTAATCACAACTTGCCCTATAATTCGGTAATAATTTGTTATATCCTTTTACATTGTGTGTTTAATCGATTTTATGATTTCTATTGGTGATTCTGATATAAGACCGTAAATTTCAGAATACCTTGTTCCAGAAGAACTAATCTATTTGTTGAGTCGCTTCAATTCTATTGGTGTCTATCAAGTTCTCGGGGATATTTTGTTTGAACTCGATGATTCTGAGAACAACGAGAAATAGCCAGATAACGCCAGCTAGAATGAAGATAGAAAGGTCATTCGAGGTCTTATAGAGATATGTGAATGCAATGAACAATGATTGATGAGCGAACATTGCCACAAGTAAATTCCGACGAGAGAGGTTATACATCGAGTCAATTGCAAAAGATTGTCCAAGCATGTATACGTATCCAGCGATGGAGGGAAATAGTCCAAAAGCAATATTGGACATTTGATGCCAAAGCCACCAATAAGATCCTACCAAGAGACTTCCGATCTCTCGACCATACATATGCTGTAATTTAGGGAGAGCAAATCCACGCCATCCAGGTTCTTCAAAAAAGGGACTAGTAATGAGTCCTGGAAAGAATGTAATTGGAATAATTGCGAGAAGAGCCAATCCCAACTGCGCGGGTTCAGGATTGAGAAGTACAAGGTCAGATTCAAAACCTATCAAAAAACTCAGAACATTACCGACTGTAATTAGGAGAGGAAGAGTAAATGCAGCAAGTACGAGCCAAGGGAGATACTTGTATCCAATCTTTGCAGTCTTGACTATTCCATCAAGGTCAACCTCATGGGCTGTAAGTTTCTGTAAGATCAATAGTGTGAGAATTGGAGAGAGACCACCAAGTGATGAAGGAATTATGATATATTCTTGTGGCCATAGTTGAAGGACCATTTGAGCCCACCAAAACCAACCAATGATGAGAGTCATTATTGCGAAGAGGGCAAGTTGATGTCTGATGATGAATTCTTTCATCCAAGTACTACCTCCGTTGATTTATGCTCAATGAAAACATACTCTTGAAGTTCCTCTCTCGATGATTCCATCTAATAAATATGCATCGCCAAACAAATTCCAGACTCCAAGGGAACAAGTTCATATCATGCAAAATCGTTGTCTATTGCCAGGTGCATAAATAGACTTTGACAGACACAAATGAGAAACAACTAGGTTCGCCGTTACTCTTCTTTATTCTAACAATAATCCTCTCTTGGTTGATTTGGTCGCCAGGAGTTCTTGTAACATTAGGCATAATTCAACTGCAGGTAGATGACACAGTCTATGCCATATTGAATGTCATTGGTGGATGTATGCCTACCCTCATAGGACTTTTGTTCTTCTATAGAGAAGAAGGAATGACAAAGCTAAAGGAGGTTCTCAAGCGAGGAGTAGATCCAAGACTAATCAAGAAATTATGGTGGTTACCACTACTCTTACTTATTCCAGTGATTAATGCATCAACAATGGCATTGGGAATCTTAATGGGCGGTTCGGTTCCGAATCTTCCATACTTTTCACAGTGGTATCTAATCCCTGTGCTTTTCATTGCCGCTTACATACCTATTTCAAATGCGTTCCGTGAGGAATTTGGCTGGAGAGGATACGCTATCGAAAGATTACAATCGCGTCAGAATGCTCTAGTGACCTCAGTGATAATTGGCATTGCTTGGGGAATCTGGCATCTGCCATTGTTCTTCTTCCCGTTAGGGTAGACGTCTATGCAAACAAGCCATTCTGGTTATTCCTTGTGAATACTACCACACTATCGATCATCATGACATGGTTGTACAATAACAACAATAGATCAATCTTCACAGGCGTTACATTCCATGTGGTCCTTAACATCACACCAGCAATATTCCCATTTGAAGATGCAGGGCTGGGTATGTACTTCAATATGGCAATACTCTTTGCTGTAGCATTCGTTATCATTCTCTACTATGGATATAAAACCATGGTGAGGACTAGCGAGTGAGTAAGCAGTACCACTCTACTAAATCGCTACATGCTCATAACTGGAAAAGGTAATAAGACTACGTTATAGTGGGGATATAGCGTGTTAGGAGATGCCATCAAGTTATCTTCATGATGCTAGTAGACAAAAAGCAATAGCAATTATAGTGATAATAATCATTGGTATTCCAATTGTTGCTTTTGGTCACGCAGAGGTGACTTATGGAAGCTATGACACAACACCAGTGGCAGCAGTTCAACTCTATACACTCAAAGATATTTGGTATCCACTTCATGGTGATTGGCAACCATTTCCTTTACTTCTCACGGGAAATATTTCATCATACTACACTAGACCTGTTGTGATGTGTCCGTATAGAGTTGTAATTGAGATCCTTGTTGAAGACCTTACAAATTCAAGTTCTGATTTATCGTGGATTGGTGG
>JAEOUN010000056.1 GCA_016839245.1 Candidatus Thorarchaeota archaeon | reverse complement strand
GGCGAGATATCATGACTTGGATATTTGAAAGACTCTCCACAATGTGGGCATCTTCCTCTTGTTCCTCTAAACCTCGGGCGTGTTTTCATCGTGGTTTTTAGCGAAGTCACTTCTGGTTCTACATATTTTTGACCTACAGTCTTACCAATGTATCCAAAGACCAAAAAACTCACACAAAAAGTTGTCAGGAGTGTTATAATCGGTATTGGTACAGTTTGTAGTGTGATGCCTACAAGTAGCTGATGAAATGGAATCATCCAAATTTGAGTCGGAATTGATATTATTACGCCTTGGATAAACCAATTTTCAACATTGCCATTACTCCTGAGCGACCAGACATATTCACATAATATCATATTGATCATGCCGGTTATCAGTACTAACGCACTCACAAATAATATATTGAAAGGCAAGAATACTAGCCAGATCGGTGCCAAGAAATACATCAGAGATACGATATATGAGAAGCCAAATATTATGAACCCTTGAATAAAATAGTTGACAATATCTGAGAGATTAGAATTCTGTTCTCCCTGTTCAAGCACCATCATCAATCCTCTCTTGGATTATTCAAGTACACTCAAGTATTCGAAAGAAATTAATGCTTCTGGTTTTCTTTCTAACTAAAGCAGATGCACATAATTGCACCATCAAATTGGTAATGAGAATTGGAGATTAAGCATCAATTCTCGTTAATGGCAACTTTTTAGTACGAGAAACGTTATACTAAATGTGCGGGTGTTGACGAGGTATCATGGTAACTAACTACCATCGGTTACCACACCCAATTGATTCCTTGTTGATACCCGCCCTTTTGAAGTCATATTTTCCCAAATTGAAATACTCACTCCAATCTGAGAGAAATATCTGGAGCGCCTCCACATGTCCAATTCCATCTACTTCCTTCGTCATGCTGAAACGAAAGTAGTTCCAAAAGCACCTGCGAGAAAGTGGAGGCTCACTCCTAAGGGAGTCCAAGAAGCACGAGCATTAGCCAATGAGTCTGCATTCGAGAGAATTGAGGGAATAGTACATTCCAGTGAAATGAAAGCAAGACAGACTGCAGAAATTTTTGCGAAGGAATATGATCTAGAGACCTATGAAATTCCAGAATTAGATGAGTTAAGGCGGAATCATAAAGTGTCTTTATCGATGGATGAATATCGAAACTGTGTTCGAGCGACTTTGACCAATTGGAATGCAAATCAACCTGACTGGGAATCAGCTCATGATGCACTCAATCGATTCAGGGAGGGCGTACGTCGGATTAACATCATGTTCCATCAAAAGAATATCCTTGCTGTTTCCCATGGGCTAGTGTTGATCTTGTATTTTAGTTCTCTCAAAAAACTTGAAAACATTGCTTATGAGCGATGGTCACAGTTATCCTTCCTTAACTGGGGCCTTGTTCGTGATGATAGAGTTTTGATTGATATTATTTGAGAGAATATGTGCTCCGAACCTTTTTTTATATTAGTTGCGACTGTATTTTGGTGAATAGACATGGGAAAGATCACTAAATCAATGATTACATCATTTTCCAAGTTTAAAACTGAATGGGAGAAAGATTCGGGAAAACCAGAAAACACTATCATATACTATCTCATCGCTGCTCTTAATGTTGAAAAGGATCCAAAACTTGCAGATGCAATGATGACCGTCGTGGTCTCGAAAAGGGATTGTGTGGAAGATGGCAACTCTCCTTCGGGTCTAAAATTGGGAACTGGCGCTTCTTATTACGTTGGTCAATTCCTAGGCAATAAGAACATCGCTCGTTCATATGTTGGTGGAACGAATGTGAATAACTACAAAATCAATAATAAGGAATTGACCATGACCGTTGTCAAGAAACAAGACCAAGCAAGAGGTGTAAAGATCTTTATTCAAAGTGGTGGAAAAGACTTGGACACTCCTGTAACATTATCAAAGAACAATGATGGCCAATGGAAACTCACCAATTATAGCTCTATCTGTACTGGTGTTAAAAAGACTGCTAAAGAAGAAGGCGATTTCTAGAAAATAATTGGGGTGGCCTTTCGAGGCTTACCCATTTGTTTTTTATGTTGACATTATTCTTGTTATTTTTCTTAAATTGTCTATATACACGAGATGAATTTCATTACATATTTTCTTCTTTCATTTGCTAATTATTTTTCTGGCGCATGCTTTTGATGAGAATAGAAAGTCTGAGTTCTCCTATTGCCACTCTTTCTCATAGAGTATTTTTTGCATACACACAATAAAGTAATACTTATATAATGTAATACTATTACATATTACATGCAAATATAATACAAGTAACAGACTTGCGATTAGTCCGAGAGGAGATGCATGGCAATGGCTGATGAAGGATTAACCAAATGTCGCCTCCGAAAACGGGAGGCAGGAAATCCGGGACTCAACACGCTTGACTCCCTGTACTACGATTATGCTTACGGAAAGTAGGCAATTGGAGGTGAAACATAATGGCAGAAGAAAAGAATAGAAAGAAGAACAGATATCCCAAACAAGCTCCATGTTGTGAAGCTGTGGCTTATGCTTATCAGTACCGACGCTAGATGTCGTAGCATCAGCCATGAAATTCATGAGATGTGCTCGTCTACCTAACGAGCACACTCTTCCTTGTTTTTTACACCAGTTTTTGATTGGTGGTTTTATACTATCCTCACAATACTCAAAGATATGGAGCTCAATGTTGATTCTGAAACCATGGATTTCATGATTCAAGACTTGAGACCTTTTCCAGAAAAAGATGCACTATATACAACTGCGGTTGAGATAGCTAAACAGGTCATGGAGGGTATTAGTCGTTTAGAACGGTCTGGAACAGTTGAGGTTGCAACACTCTACATTACTTACTCGGGAGCTCAACTGAATATCTTGACTTGTTCTTTTGACAATGTCCCTTTGGACAAAATGTTCGAGAGCTCACTGAAACGATCTTCATATGAGGAAGACACTGGATATATCCAGACCTATGTGATTCCTATTCTAGATGCTGAAGACCCAACTCCACACTAGCCTTTCCTCCAAAATTTCTACCTATGATGTATAGATAAAAAGAGAGATTTCTTATGTTATTTTAATAACAATCAATGTAGGTGTAAGCCCATGCAACTCAAACCCTTTGAATTGGAACGAATACAATCTGAAAATGAACATAATGTTAAATATAATTTGAGTGAGAGCGGTGTTGAACCGCTTAGAATAAGAGAACTACTTGACACACCTGAGTTACAAGAACAACTTCTTGATATCCAACTAGGGTATGCTCAAACGAACGGCACAATTCCTCTTCGTCAAGCTATAGCACAATACTATCCCGGGATAACAACCGAGCATATACTTGTCACAAATGGTGGTGCCGAAGCTAATTTCCTAACTGCATGGTGGACCTATCTTGAGAATCCTGACCGGAGAGAGTTTGTTTTTATGATACCCAACTACAAGCAAATTGGTGGGATCTGGAGCAATCTTGGTGGACAAGTTAAGAGATTCAATCTTGTCATGGAAGGACAGAAATGGTCACCTGATATTGAACAACTGAAGTCAGTTATATCAAAGAAAACCTGTGCAGTTGCTATCTGTAATCCGAACAATCCAACAGGTGCTATAATTGATCCTTCGAATCTTAAAGCTATAGCTGATATCGCAGAGGATTGTGATGCTTGGCTTATTTCTGATGAGATATACAGAGGTGCTGAAATTGGAGAAGAAAAATCTCCATCTGCTCATGGCATTTACGACAAGACAATCATCACATCGAGTCTATCCAAAGCTTATGGCCTTCCGGGATTAAGAGTTGGCTGGGTTGTTTGTCCTGATACCGATGTTGCAAAGCAGCTATGGACGTATTCAGACTATACTTCGATTTGCCCAACAAAGACGAGTGATTGGTTAGCTACTCTGGCGCTTCATCCAAATGTACAGAAAATGATTGAGAATCGCACGAAGCAGGTTATCCGCAGAAATTGGGCTGTGATGGAAGAATGGTTCGACTCTCATGCAGATGTATTTGAATGTGTACCTCCTGCTGCTGCAGCCATTTGTTTTGCTAAACAAAAAACCAACATGTCATCATTAGATTTTGCCTTACGACTGATGAATGAGAAGAGTGTATTACTTTCTCCTGGAGAGTATTTTGATGTGCCTGGATATTTACGAATTGGATTTGGTTCTAAAAAGGAGTATCTGGAAGCCGCTTTATACCAAATATCTGAGTTTCTTAAGAGAAATCAATGATGCTAGTAACACAATGATATTTTACCTACTTCATTACTGGTGTTCCTTACAAAGGAATTCCTAAGATAGTCTTCTTTGTTTGGAGTAGATGAAGTATTATCTAATAACTGCACGATTCCTCTAGTGTATAATTTTTACAATTCAGGCACTTTGAAAAATTATTAGAAACTTATGAATACCATTTCACCAT
>JAEOUN010000055.1 GCA_016839245.1 Candidatus Thorarchaeota archaeon | reverse complement strand
TCCACCAGCTTGTTGAATTGCAGCAGCCACTTCGTGTTCTTGACCTGCTGTATATGCCATCATTGTTCCTCCTCCCCCACTACCATTAATCTTGCAACCTAATGCACCTGCATCATATGCGGCATTAATCATCCTCTCAATCTTAGGCGTGGATCTATTTAGATCATCTCGCAAGATCTCATGATGTTCTTTGATCATTGCACCCAGAGCAAGTTCATGCGGGTTTTTCCTCTCTAGTAGTTTGAGTGCTCGATAGGTGAGGTCTCTGTTACGAAGTGTAGCTATTGCCATTCTCCGTTCTTTTGTTGGTCGCTTACCAGATAAATCCGAGACCGCTGTGACCGATGTTGTTCTACGATTAAAAGAAGGCATCTCTTGTGAGATGAGTTCATACTCTCTCTCGACAGTCTTTTTGATATATCCAAGGTCTCCAACTGTGTCCTTCTTTTTCTCTCCTGAATCGCCAATGACAAATGTACTCAATTTTGCAGGAAGCCGAGTCACTTGATTGTTCTCCATATTGATATGCACCACTCCGCCAATTGCAGTGGTGTAATGGTCCATTGTGCCACCGCTCTCGCCAAATTCTAATACTTCAGCCTCGAAAGCAGTATATGCGATATCCTGGGGTGACATCTCTACACCTGCCATCCTTGATATCGCCATAATTGCGCTCACCGTCATAGCTGAAGAACTCGAGAGTCCTGCGGCAATTGGAATATTCCCTCTCACACTGAGGGTCCATCCATGTTGGGGTTCAAGGCCACGACGAGCCATGACATTGAATGCACTTCTAATGTAATCCCTCTTGTTTCTGTAAGGTATCTCATGGCTTATTGAAAATGCATCTTGCTCGGTTAAATCGAGGTATTCAATATGGATCTGATTATCCTCTCTTGGAATTACTTTAATACTAATCATCAAATCAATTGCAGCGGCAATCACGTCCAGTCCAAGGTAATCACTGTGTTCACCAAAGAGACAGACTCGTCCTGGTGTACTCACTTGAAATGATTTGTCTGTCATGCAGCTATCTCCTAGCTTAGAATCTTCACCCAGCAGTTCTGTCTTCTTTGGATAGTAAAATTGAATCTTTCATACATTTTGATTGCATCTGTCTGTGTCAATCCTGAATCAACAAAGGCAATCTCAAGACCGACTTTTTTCATCTCTCTCAGAAGTTCATAAAACATCGCACTTCCAAGTCCCCTTCCTCGATACTCTGGATATACCCCTGCAATGCCTATTCTTCCATCCTTGTAGTAATCGATTGCACCAACTACTTTCCCATTATACTCTGCCACAAACACAGTATGACCATACTTTCCTTCGATATACGCTTGATTCCATTCAAGGGTCAGACATTCTTCACACCAGAACACATTATGTTCGTGTAATTCCTGAGTTGTCTCAGCATCCTTTAGTTCTGCTCTTCTAAGATTGATATCACACCTACTAGAGCTGGGCTCTTGAAGGTGCTCGAGTACGAAACTTTCATAGATACTGCTATTCTCTAAGGGCTTTATCTTTGAGAATGGCTGGAAGTAGAAGACATCATACAGAGTAAATCCAAGATGCGATAAGAATGCCTCTCCTGCTATATTGTCACTAAAGGTATGAGCTGTCACTATTCTTACATCTGGCCTGTATTTGTTGATTATCTCCTTCACGAGAAATGATGCTATTCCCTCTCTCTGATATTCCGGTATGACTGCTATATTGCTTTCATTCAGGTCCCAGCTTCGAGCGGGCATGAATTGAAGCATTGGAATTTCATGCTCTCCTTGCTCAACCTCTATACGAACCTGCGCATATCCAACTGGTCGGTCTTTTACCTCGATTATCCAGAATGTATTTACGCCACCATCTCGCCAGCGATATACTTCTTCAGGAGTCGCCACTCTGTATTGGTATATCTCGGGAAGTGTATCGATTTGCCTCTGGAATGCCTGATTATACATGTCCGCGATTGAGTCTTCGTCGTCTTTTCTAAATGGACGAATCTGCATGAGTTTTCGTCAGTAATCGCGAAAGATGAATCTATCCCATTGAACTATTCTTTACCAACAGCCATCCTAATTGCTGTCTCAATATCTGCAGGAGTCACGCCAGGGGATTCGACAACATGTTCTCTATATGCTTGTTCGATGCGTCTAGTTATTTCATCTCCTTCTATTGAGGCTCCAACAATCCTTCGTTCAAGTTTTGAAATTGAATCACTTGGAAGCATGAAGAAGTCGCCGCTTATCACAACTTCATTCAATTTTCCATCCACCTTTTCAACAGTAGCTCGAATTAATCCACCAGGAGCCTTGAAATTGGCTGTACCTACAGATGTGGTAGCTGATATCCTAACAGTCTTGGCATCAGTGAGTCTTCCACCCCTCCGCCAATGAAGCCATTCATCGGAGAGGTATTTTGACCGAAGCTCCGCCATTCGTCCTCTCTCCCAATTGGTCAGACTACCTCTGATCAGATTGATGTCAAGAGTTTCTTCGTATAATCTAATGAGATCCTCTTTCACTTCACTCCTCTCAGGCATTGTTCCTTTTTCAAGTTGAATTGTTGTCATTCTCTCTCGAAGACTCTGTGATATTTTGTCCCTGAATTTCTCATCTGGAACCTTTAACACTCTGACCATCATGTCAAAATTAAAATCGAAAATTAGGTTGCCTGTGAGAATACGAGCATTGCCAACATCACCAGCGCCATTACCTGAGATTTTCTTACCATTAACGATAAGATCATTCACAGGTTTGAATTCTGCATTAATTCCCAAATTCCTATAGGTTTGAACTGGTGCCTCTAGGAATTTTCGATAATAATCATCAATTTTCTTTGGAGTTGTGGGACTATCAATTCGTCCAATCAATTGGTAGAACATCTGTCCGTCATCAAGATAGACACCACCGCCTCCAATTACTCTACGAGTAAAGACAATATTATTCTCTCGACAAAATTTTATGTTGATGTCTTCCTCTATCTCCTGAAAGTGTCCAAGACTGACTAGCGGTTTTGCAGGCCAACAGATAATCAGCGTGTTCTCAGACTCGCCTTCAGTAATACCTTGTGCGATCATATCATAGATTATTTGTGTTTCAAGAGGGTCGATAGGACCAATATCTAGTAGTTTCCAATTCTCGAGTGGCATGACTCATGACATTTTTTTAGCATTTATAATTATATTCGAATGACAGAAATGATACACCTTTATGCTAAGGCATAAATTGTCTAGTAAAATCAAAGAACTGATTCTGATGATCGAAGCCATCGCATTGACAAAGAAGTTTAGTGATTTCACAGCAGTAGATCAGCTCTCCTTTACAGTTAATCCTGGGGAGATTTATGGTCTTCTTGGTCCAAACGGATCTGGAAAGTCCACAACGATGCGTATGTTGCTAGGACTCCTCCAACCAACTATGGGAACTGCTCGTATTGGTGGCTTCGATATACAAGAGGAGATAATTGATGCGAAGAGGATGGTGGGGTACGTTCCTGAGGAACCAGTATTACCTGAGCGCTTAACAGGTTGGGAGTATATCAATTACATAAGTGACATTTGGCGTGTTCCCCGTGGAACAAGACGAGATGATGAGATTGACGAACTTCTAACATTGTTAGATATCAAAGATGCAAGTGATGATTTGATTGAAACTTATTCCAAAGGAATGTCGAGGAAGACAAGCCTCGTTGCAGCATTGATTCATAATCCAAGAGTCTTGATACTTGATGAGGTTCAGGCTGGTATTGATCCCCGTGGGGCTGCAACCATCAAGGAGATTCTTAATGGTTTGAGGGACCGAGGTACTACTATTTTGATGAGCACACATGTTCTTGAGATTGCGGAGAGAATGTGCAACCGTATTGGTATCATTAACCATGGACAGATGATTGCTGAAGGCACGATGGATGAATTACGATTGAAGGCGAAGGGGCAGCAATCTCTCGAAGATATCTTTCTGGATCTCACCGGAGGGCCTGATATGCAGAAGATTGCTGAGTTCTTGGGTGATACTCTTGATTGAAGACTTGATTATACTTCTTCGACATGATCTCATGGGTACCACAAGGATTCACAATGTCAAAGGCAAACGATCGGAGCGTCGCAGTCTCTTGGGTAGAATGGGTCGTTATATTGCTGCGACTTCATTTGCAGTAGTCGTTCTCTTCTTTCTTCTCTTCATGGTAGACTTACTTGGCTGGAATTACTTCAAGACCGTTATCCGTGAAAACCTCTCCTTCGGTGCAACACTATTCAACTTCATTGTCATTATATCATTCATGGGTTCAATTGCTATCAGTGTAACCACTGTTGCCAACACCTCGAGGATGGAGTATTTGATGACCATGCCAATCTCCCTTCGGACTCTTTTCCTAGAGAAGACCATTGTTATTGTCCTTTACAATGCCATGCTCTATCTGGTAATTGGCACTCCAATCGTGATTGCCTTGGCAATCTCTTCGACTGTTGTTTTTTCTGTTCTCGCCATCCCAATTTTCTTGATATTCCTTCTTGCAAACATTACTCTGGGAGTTTCTCTCGGTGGTCTAATTGGACTAGTTATGTCTAGATTACTTGCTGGGCGTCGTAGATTGAAACAAATTGGATGGTTCTTTGGTACCGCAATCTCGATAATTATTGGTACGCTTTATTATTATTCAATAGTTGTGTCTGATTCTGGTTTCAGTTATTTCATAGGATGGATTCTCTCATTTGCTCAACAGATTGGTCTATCTTCAGATCTCAGTCCGGGCGGGGTGATGAGTACAGTGACCCTTGGATTAATCGTGTCAGTTCCAATCACTCTGGCTGACTTTATTCTCGCATTGTGTTTCCTACTTCTTCCAGCTGCTCTAATCTATGTCAATGCTATCGTAAGTGAGAGGGCACATTATAGTGGGTGGTTAGTAAGTGGCTCTAGACGCACTTCACACGTCGTTCACAAGATTGTCCATACAACCTGGGATCCAAAGGGGCTTCCTCTCGTTAAAATGAATCAGACAACAAGTGTATCGATGTGGTATAACATTGCTTCAGTTCGACGAGAGGGACGAGTGCTTGCCAACTATCTTATTGGTCCCCTTAGGATTGTCCTGTGGTTCTTTCTCATATTTCTCTCGCCCGGTCAGGAGTTCACAAGCTTTGCTCCGTTCATCATCATCTCTGCTATGATTCCCTTTGCTGTCTCCTATGGTGTCTATTTTGCAGGATACGAGTTGGTCTATGAAGGAAAGAATCTCATGAACCTTCAACTTGCACCTGCGAGTCTTATTGACTATATTAAGGGAAAGGTGTTTAGTGCAGTACCTTTCACCATGATTGCAACTGCTATCTCATCCATTGGTGTTCTATTCATTCAACCCACACTTTGGCTTTATTTGCCCGCTGTCATTATAGCAAGTATCTTTCTAACAGTTGCATCAGGTGGGATTGCCTCATATTCTGCAGCTACTGGAGGTGATTTCAAGGCTGAACGAAAAGTGACGCGGCAGCGGGGAGCTCAGGTGCAGATGCCAATCCGCAGTATGCGTGCAATGGTTCGAGCGCAACTACTGCCTAATTTTATTGGTTTCATAGGTATTGGTCTTATTCTATTTGTTGGCATCTTTATGAATCCAATCTATGCCTATATCTTAGTACCTCTATTTGGCCTCCTCTGCGTTCAAATTATGAAGTCTTATACAAAGAGTGCAGGTCGTACATTACAGACTATTGAGGCATCAAAGTATCTCTGATCATAGCTCGACTGTTCCTATTATTGTTCCTTGAGGAACTAAGATGTCACAGTCGAAGTATAACCCAATCATGGGGGTTTCGATTTTTACTTTGTTAAAATCGTCTCGCGGACCGTTATTGAACTCGACTTCAACCTCTCCAGAACGACCATGCTTGATTGTATATTCGAGATATGCTGCTGTGATTGCTGTTAGGTCATATCCTTTTCCTGTGACACTTGGTATTAGTTTTAAATTGATATTTGGACCGCTATCAATCCATTCTCCCTCATCTTCAAGATTACAGGATGCTCTTAGGATGGTTACATTGTCACGTTCCGTTGTCCCTATCACAGTGTCTCCTTTCATTTTCAAAGAGATGTCTGCTCGTTTACGAGGGTATCCCCAGATCTCTCTACCTGAAGCCTGCGCAATGTCAGTATCAACATAGTTGTAGGCAAAATACACACCGACCTCTTCTTCTTTTGTCTTAGGATTATCGAACAAACATTGTACGAGCAGAGCTGATTCCATGAATGTTCCGGTTTCTCTGCAGGGTTGTTCTCCAAAGAGTAGACCTGCCAATGGCATCTGTGATGGTCTAAGAGGCGCTGGTAGGAGTGCTTGAATCGAATCTTCTGGTGGATTAAACAATGCAAGAAAGATCTTCGCATTGACATAATGATATGGAGGTCCTGGATAAAATGGTGACAGAAGTGGTGTACTCTTTCCCTCTTTCACACGCTTCACCTTCTCTTTTCTTATGCAGCCTACCTCTTGAATCTACCGAACTAAGGATTATGCGATTCTTGAAGGTCATAGGATATATTGACCTATTTTAGAGATTTAACTTCTTGAAGATTAGTGGCCACACGAAAGTTCCAGTAAGAGCTACTATGACATATTTCAAACCTCGAAGCCACAAGTTTTCTGAGGGCAAAATTGCACCAAGTCCTATCATCAATCCAAGAACCAGTAACAGGCCAAATATGATCCGGAGTGCAAGCCGCCATCTCTCGCCATTGGCTGGTTCTACTGTGAAATTAACATATCTCGATTCCAGTGTCAATCCGAGTGCAAATCCGATCGTCATTCCTCCAATTGCGCCAAAGTTATCATTTGGAGGCAGTGGAAGTACTTCTGCTATTAGCATCATTACAAATCCAATTATCGCAATCCCGATGAGTAAGTGTTCCTGCTTGTATCGCGACAAGAACTCTCTTGTTGGTTTTTCAAGATAGAAGAATGCTATCACTGTCAATATTCCAATTCCCCAGCCAATTAGTACATCACCTATATAATGCACTCCGAGATAGACTCTTGAGATACCAACAAGGAGTGTTATCACAATGGCGATAAGTGTCATCCACCATCTCTTGATTCTCACAGCGAACCATCCATAGAGAGTTGCCGCGAACTGACTATGTCCACTTGGTGTACTATAGTTGGGTGGATCTGTTCCTGGGTACCAATTGCTTGCTGGAGGTCTCTCCTTAGCAATTATTACCTTCAACCAGTAATTTAACACAATCGCAAAGAGCAGAACATATGTGGCAAGAATGCCTTCTCTCTTGTTGATGGTCCAAAATAATAACAACAGCACTCCAATGAAGATTAGTTCACTACCGAACTGAGTTATGAATAAGAACACCTCTCCAAGGCCTGGCAAGGTATCTCTAAGTGTATCTGTCAGAATGGGATCAAATAGCATGTCGTTCTCTCCTTTTACTATAGATTTCATTCTCTAGTATTCATGAGAGAAAAACGTGTCTATCATTGGGTAAAGTCTAATAGTGTGACCGACTGCCTCCAAATATGATGGAGATTTATCATCATGGTCTTAGAAAATCTAAATCCCAAACTTGTCTGGGAAATATTCGAAGAAGTATTCGTTTCAACACCTCGAGAATCCAAGAAAGAGGATAAAATTAGAGGTAAAATCAAGGCATGGATTATGGAAAAAAAGAAGTCACTGAATCTCAATATTGAAATCATCGAAGATGCTGTTGGCAACCTCTTTCTCAAGAAAGACGCAACCAAAGGCATGGAGGATGTTCCTTCTCTTTTACTCCAGGGTCATATGGATATGGTATGCGAGACGGATCGCGAAGATGGATTTGACTTTGACCATGATGCTATTCCAGTCAGAATCCAAGATAATGGAGAGTGGATTGATGCTGATGGTACTACCTTGGGTGCTGACGATGGAATTGGTGTTGCTTTAGCATTGGCTCTCTTAGTCGATCCAGAGGTTTCACACGGCCCGCTTGAGGTTCTTATCACCGTTGACGAAGAAACCGGTTTAACTGGAGCCTTCTCCCTACAACCTGAAGAACTCGGCATTGAAAGCAGGCTATTGATAAATATCGACTCAGAGAAACTCGGAGTAATCACCATAGGATCTGCTGGTGGCGGCGATACAAAACTAAGTCGTGAAATTAACCTGACTAAAGGCGATAGCGATCTTACTTACTATGAGCTGTCAATCTCAGGCCTTCAAGGCGGTCACTCAGGAATCGACATCAATAAACATAGAGGGAATGCCAATGTTCTCATAGCTAGGATGCTGACTGCACTCTGTCTGCACATGAAGGTCTTTCTCTCATCTTGGAATGGTGGGAGTAAACACAATGCAATTACACGTGATGCCATCGCCCGATTTGCTGTACCTATCACAGAACATGACCTGGCTGAAAAAACACTGCAAAAAGCCTCTCAGGAAATATTAGCATACTATAAGAGTAAAGCAGAAGGACCTACAGTTCTTGAACCAAATCTAGATATTCAATGGGCGCCTGTAGATGAATTTCCTATTTGTTCATCTGATGCCTCATATGATATTATTACAACAATTAATTTTCTGCATCAAGGTCCTATCGCTTTCTCACCAAACATAAGAGATCTCGTCGAGACATCGAACAATGTTGCGATTGTTAAAACAGGTGATGACCTGTTTTCTGTCATGATTAGTACACGTAGTAGCGTGGATGCCGAGCTTGAATCTTATCGTAATCAGGTCGAGTCCATTGCGCAGAGGTTGGGCTGGAACGTTGAGAGAGAAGAAGCATATCCTGGATGGAATCCGGATCCGTCAAGTCCCTTCCTTACGTTTGTGCAACGAATATATGAACGGATTACTAAGACCGAAATCGAGTTACTCGCAATCCATGCTGGTCTTGAGTGTGGCTTGATAGGGGCAAAGATACATGGTATTCAAATGGTCTCGATTGGTCCTACTGCACAAAATGCTCATACCCCTGACGAGCGACTCAGAATTGTTGATGTACAGTATCTCTATGACTTACTCAAATCTGTAGCATCAGGTCTTAAGAATGAGAAATTCTAGAATCAAGTTCACTTAAAATTCTTCAAGACCTAACCTCTGTAATCGTTCTTTTGGAGGTTGTCCTGTCTGCCTATCCCATCCACGTGTTTCATACCATTTATCAAGATGTTCATCAACATTTGGCACATATCCTTCAGTTGCTCCTTCTAGAGGTTTCAATATGATCTTGGGCAGTTTCTCATTTTGTACATCATATCCTAGTTTCAGATTAAGAAGCCTCATCAGTGTGAAAATGCGTTCACCAGTGAGAATCACTTCATCAATAGTCAAATCCCACCCAGTAACAAGATGAAGGAGTTGCCTGAGTTCCTCTCCATTTACTGCATAAAAATTACAGATGACCGCAGAATTCGTCAATGCTCTGAAATTCTGTTGCTTTGCTACCAAGTCTGCTTCATTCTCGAATCTATCAACGCTTTCAATTCCAAAAGCCTCATTGGGCTGTCCCATTTGCACATTATACATGTCGGCGGCCATGTGACATGCTCCACGCGGTGAAGTTGCATAACCTGCTGCCAATCCTGAGAATCCTCTCGGGTCATGCTGTGGCAGCTCAAGACCATTTACTTGCGCTGCAAGCTCTGGTACCCCAAAGTGTTCCCCAAACTCAAGGCTTCCTTCTGCCATAAGGTTTCCAATACCCTCTCTCTTAGCTATTTTCTCAATGAATGTAAGTGCGGAATTGACTTCTCCCCATTCCGGCGAAACACCATCAAGGTCCTTTGAGGAAAGTTTTCCCTCTTTGAACAGATAATAGGCAAAGGCAATTATATTCCCTCCAGAAATTGTGTCAATCCCATAGAGATCCAGCATCTTGTTTACGAAAGCGACAGATTCGATATCATTGTTTAGAATAAGTGATCCTATAGTCCCCGTCACTTCAAGTTCTGGTCCAGCGAACTTCTCCATCTTATATTTGCCCTCTTTTATCTCTACCACTCGACCACAGCCGATTGGACAACGGTAACATGCAGTTTTTCCTACTAAGATGGTTTCTTTCATTGTGGTACCACTGAGATTGTAGGTATCAAAATCTCCAATAGAGTAGTACCCTGCTGGAAATGAACCATACATTAGACTAGCCATATCAGTATATCCTGCCGTCCCTAGGTCACTGTACATCCTATATGTGGGATCTTCTTTCTTGTCTTCATTCAAAACTGATACATATTCTCGTAATTCCTCGTCCCTTGCCACTGGTATCTTTCTATCCGAACCCTTTACAACAATAGCTTTGAGCTTCTTTGAACCCATGACCGCTCCTAATCCAGTTCTTCCTGCAGCTCGATGATGATCCACTATGATATTTGCATATTTTACTAGATTCTCTCCAGCTAGTCCAATTCTAGCAATTCCCGCATTCTTGTGCCCTGTTTCCTGTTTCAGTGTTTCCCACGTTTCTTCTGTGTCCTTTCCCCAGAGATGACTACTATCACGAATCTCGACATCTAGATTCTCTATAAGGAGATATGATGGTCTTGCTGCTATTCCCGTTATTATGATACCATCATACCCTGCAAACTTAAGATCTGCTCCTAGATGCCCACCCACGGTACTATATCCCAGAAGACCCGTCTTTGGAGAACGTGCACAAAAAGTGGACTTACCGCTTGTCGGAACCATTGTCCCCGTGAAAGGCCCAGTGAGGTAGAGTAACGGATTATCTGGTCCCAATGGATCTGTATCTCTATGAATCATATCATAGAGGATACGTGTTCCAAGACCTGCACCGCCTATGAATTTTCTAATCATTAGTGGATCCAACGCTTCAACAGTCGTTGACTCCTTTGTGAGATTGACATTCAGCATCTTCCCTCGATAACCAAGCATATTCCTAATCCCCTTAGAAATCGATTACTTTTCCATCAAACATGTATTCGTACATCATACGAATCTCATGACTATCAATGTTCCTCGGATTCATTGTTATGCTCGAATCCATCATGGCAAAATCGACCATTTTATCCAGAGCTTTTTCAAAATCTGCTTGTTTCACTCCTGCTTGCTCGAATGTTCTTGGGCTCTCCACCTTTTCCATAAGATCCTTGATTGCTGATGCAAACTTCATTGACACCTTAACATCATCTTTCTCTTGAATTCCAAGGAGTCCAGCAAGTTCTGCATATTGAGCTGCACAATCCTCATTCTCTCTACAATTGAATTCAATAGTATAAGGTAATGCCATGCCTACTGAGAGTCCATGATGCAACCTGAGCACTGAACCCATACTATGTCCTAATGAGTGTGCCAGGGCTGCCTGTGAATTTCCAAATGACATTCCAGCAAGGCTAGCTGCAATAAGCATCTTCTCACGAGCTTCTATGTCAGATAGGTCTTCTATTGACTTTGGAAGCCATTCAAAGACCATCTTTACAGCTTGAAGCGAGGCTCCATCTGAGAAATCATTTTTCCATACTGAAACATATCCTTCAACAGCGTGTGTCAACGCATCCATTCCAGTATATGCTGTGAGTTTCTTTGGTAATCCTTCTACGAATGATGGGTCTAGAATTGCTATATCCGGTGTAAGTTCCGGATTCATGGTAGCAAACTTCCTTCCTGTTTCATCATCACGTATCACAATTGCTTTGGTGACTTCTGACCCTGTGCCCGTTGTTGTTGGTATGCAGATTAATCGTGCCTTCTTTCTAAGTCCTATGATATCAAATGGCGTCAATGCATCCAGCTGCACATCTGGTTTTTCATACAGAGTCCATGCTGCTTTTGCAGTGTCTATGACACTTCCTCCTCCCACTGCAATGATCCACTCTGCGCCCAGCTGCTTCATCGCCTTCGCTGCTTCTTTGACTGTAGATACCTTTGGATCTGGTTCAACACCATCCCAAATTGCAGTTTCCCATTGCTTTTCACATAGCAGATTGGATACTCGCTCAGCAAGGCCTAATTCATTAATCATTTTGTCAGTAATGATAATTGCTTTCTTTCCCTCGATTTGTTCAAGTTCACTCAGAGCATCATCACCAAACACAATCCTTGGTATAGAGAACCACCATACCATTGCTATCTCTCCTACTAATCATAATTTACGTATGCTTCGTTATAAAATAATCAATAGTATTCCTCCCTCTTATTTGCTCTGCTTCTTTGATTTCTCCTAAGAATCTCATTTCACATCGCAATTCTTAGAATCCCGCAATCCTTCCTTAATGTAATTGATTTTGTTTTATCTTCTAAATTCAACTATAACTAAAGAATAGTATTGCAAAGAGTATGCATCCCAATAGAGGATTTTTCTGACTAGTTTGTATATTTGCTAGCTTCAATTGAGTAATGATTCTAAATGTCTATCACAACTCTTGGCATCTTCGCTAATGCTTCTGAAGCTTCAACTATTATATTATCTATAAGTTCAGCAACCGTGGGAAGGTCTCTGATTCGACCAATGACTTCTCCACCAAACATTAGAGCTGTGTCTTCCTTCTGATCCAAGAGGTCATTGAATCCTGCTCGCTCAAGATTGAGAATCTTCTCGTTTGAATCAAGAGGTTCACCAAGGTAGAAGTGTGGCAAGTCCTCCAATGTCTGTTCAACAATCTCCTCTGCTCTCTTATTCCTAAGGAATCTCATCGGGCCAAAGAGACCTCTTCCCACCAATGTGTTTCTTTCCTCGCGGCTGATAATCGCTTGTTTCCAGAGTGGTTCAAAATCGCTCTCTTTTGTCGCGATAAATCGAGTTCCCATTTGGATACCACTAGCTCCAAGACATAGAGCTGCAACCAAGCTTTTCCCGTCACTAAATCCTCCTGCTCCTACAACAGGTACTTTCACTTCCTTGGCAACAGCAGGTAGAAGCACCATGGAGTGTACAGGATCCCAGCTGATGTGTGCTCCTCCTTCGTGTCCTGAAGCCACAATGATGTCTGCGCCCGCTGCTTCCGCTTTCTTTGCATGATAGACGCTTGGAACTACATGAATCCAGATGAAGCCATGTTCTTTGATAACTGCCCAAGGTTTTGGATTTCCAGCAGATGTAATGATAACCCTGAGAGATCTCTCGATGTCCGAATTCTCTTGTACTGCCATAACAGTCTCTCGAAAGAACATCTCTGAAGCAAGTATGAACTCGGAAGCAACAGGGATATTGATACCAAAGATACCCCCTGTTTTTTTAGAATCTCTCATGACCTTCTCTATCGATTTTCGTAGAATTACAACTGGTGGGTCTGCTCCAAAGAGTCGAAGTGCATCTATTGGTGCCGCTTCAGGCAGCAGCGTTGCTGCCATGCCAATACTACTAATGACTCCAAGAGCTCCGGCATTGGCAACGGCAATCGCAAGTGCCTCTGTCTTGTAAGGTCCCATACCTCCTTGAAGGATGGGGTGTTTGATTCCTATGATGTCACATAGTTCAGTATGAAGATGTACCATCTTCTCCTCGGCCTTCACAAGTTACTCGTCGAGATATTTGGTGGGTATCTCTCTTGTTGTTGCAACGAGTTCTAGTGCAGCTTTAGTATAGCGCATGACCTTGCCCATGTCACCATCAAGCTTGAACTTCCTTGCCATGATTCCCTTGATTGGATCAATTTTACCATCAAACAAGAGTTTCCAGTTCTTGAGTGGTCCTGAATACACAAACTCTGCGGTGTCTTCGACCTTGGCCATTCTTGCAGACCTGCATTTTCCATGCCAGAGGTCGATGTAGAATCTTACATTCTCTTTAATCGTGTCACCATCGGCATCTATCTGAAAAACAAAGTCTCCTTCCCATGTCTTGGCTGCGTCTTCATACCTTGCATTCTTGTTCAAAGCCTCCACATATTTCTCAATCCACTCATCTGAGGGAAACAATAACTTATCACTCATAGTGAATCATCTCCAGTAGTAATAGGTACGATTGGCGAGAGAAAAGCATTCCGAATTTTTATTCATCTTGAAATCTGGTTGGTATTAAGGCTGCAGTCTCAACTTTGATTTGTGCTGACTTGATGTATCTGGTCAATTTGGCTATACTTCCATCAACTTTGAACTTTCTTGACATAATTCCACGTATGGGTCCAATCTCTCCTGCGATCAATTTTTTCCAGTTCTCAAGAGTTCCTGCATAGACGAACTCAGCAGTATCATCGGGTGTTCCTACACGAGCTTCTAGGCAATCGCCATGCCAGAGATTCATATATGCACGGATTGGTTGCTTGATCTTTTCACCATCTTTGTTAATTTGGAATATGATATCCCCTTCCCATGTCGCTGAAGCTTTTTTGTACTCCTTACTATTGTTGAGTTTATCCTTATAGACTCTTAACCAGTCTTCAGAAAGAAAAAGGAGTTTTTCTTCTGTCATAGTGACATTATACATTCATCTCTCTGTCTTAATGATTTCTATTTACTTCTTGACTGAAATATACTGCATGACAAATCGAGAATAAATACTCAGATATTGTTTTGTTACCTGTCGATAACTCATTCCAAATTACGAGGATCAAGCATCTCTAAGTCATAGTCCAAGGCGAGTTTCCTCTGGAATTCCAACTGCCCTACTGTTTCAATATTATGCGAATCGCTTCCAAGTGTGAATTTAACGCCTGCATTCTTAGCGCTCTCAAGAAAGTCCAGATTTTCAGTTACATAGCGACTACTGAGTTCAATAGCTACTCCTGCATCTGCAAGTAATCCTGCAGCAATTTCGCCATCTTCTTCCTTATATGAAGAGAGATAGCCATCCCAGTGCCCCAAAATATGAAATTTCTGTCTACTAAGGATCTTTTGTAGAGATGAGACCCATCGAGTCGAGTCTGCAACCCAATGAAAAGAACCTATGATTATATCGAACTGGGACAGTCCCCCATCTACTGGAGCAAATTCGCCATTGGACTGGATGTCTACCTCAGCACCATCAAGTATCAACATTTCTGGAAATACCATCCTTCGTTTCTCAATCTGCCTTCTTCGGTCTTCAATAACATTTTTTCCCCCATGTCTTGACCCAAGTGATGGCCAAAAGTGATCTGTGATTGCAATTACTTCCATGTGAAGTATGTGCGCTCTATCCGTAATCTCGTTTATATTTGCCAGACCATCTGAGAAGGAAGAGTGTATATGAAGGTCATATCGATAGGGCTTCATCTTGCATTTGTCTAAAGTTGAGTTCAATATAACTCAACCTCTCATTAAATAGTTGGAACACGTGTTCAAAATATAATATTGGTCATCCTCTTAACGTGATTCAAAGAATGGTCCTTACTCTCGATCCTTACTTGATTTTGTACTCCTCGCAGTTTGACTGCCTTTCGCCTGTCTTTTGAACCACTTGACCACTGCCTGCTCTGTTTCGATTCGTGGAGCGTATGCGGAGAGATTATGATCTGCTCCTTTTACTATTATCATTTTTTTGGGCTTTCTTGCCTGATTATATAACTTGGTCACTCCTTCAATATCAATCAGAGAATCTGAATCCCCTGCAATGATGAACACCTCGCGGGGTGATAATAGTTCTATCTCACAAATAGGATTGAACAATACTGCATCTTTCTTTAGTTCCATAAACATCTCGAATAGCTTGGCAGAATCTCTTGCTCCATGCATCTCATCTGGTACAGTACCTGCAATGTCCTGTAAAATGATATTGGGAAGGTCTGACTCAGTAAATTGCTTTGTATTATAGACAGGTGCTCGTACACAAATCGATTTGATTCTCATGTCTCTTACAGCTAGACAGATTGCCACTACCCCGCCGAAACTGGCTCCATAGACACCAAGCCATTTTTTACTTGCCCAATTAGATTCAAGAAGATGTGTCACTGCAGATTTCGCATCTTCAACCTCTCCAGCTAGACTGAAAGTCCCATCACTTGCTCTGAATCCCCTAAAATCAAAGGTCAGTACCAGAAATCCTGCTTCTGCTAAAGTCTGTGCTATTCCATGCACCTGGTCAGCACTGCCTGGGAGCCCATGGAACTTGCAGATGCTTGGAAACGGTCCTTCTCCTTTAGGTTTAACAAAATTCCCCCGTATTTTCTCATCATGAGAGACAAATTCCGTTGGAACTACTTCTATCGTGTTCATCATTCATCATCACTCAAGAAGACTCATTCAGAACTTGGTCATTTGCTCCGTTGATGCATTATTTTATTAAGAGTCCATTAGTTTCTTACTTCTAGCCCATTGTGCCCTTCATCGAAAGCCTTCTTCCTACGTGGTGATACTAATGGACCAAATAGATAAAAAACTTATAGCTGAGCTACAAAAGAATTGTAGAGTTAGCTATCAGGAACTTTCTCGGACCTATGGTATCTCGGCAAATGCTATTAGAAGGCGAATATTGAACCTTGAAGAGACCGGCGAGATTGCCGGCTATACGGTCTATCTCTCTCCAGCAATGGTCGGTGCAGACAATCTCTTTGGGTTCCTCACTTCTGATGGAACACGAGACGAAATCGAAGTTGTTGACGAGATAGGTTCACATTCAAACATCATTGCAGCATCAGCCTACTCAAATGGTACATACGCATTAGTGGCTGAATATCGAAGTCCAGAAGAACTACTTGAAGTGAGTTCATTTCTTCGAAGATTGGATGGAATTGTAAAAGCTGAGCTTCATCCTATTTTACGCGACGCCGACACCGAAATGGATCTCTCGCCTCTTCATCTTCGTGTTTTGAAATGGCTTGTTGAAGAACCTCGAATGTCTATTGTGGAGATTGCAAAGAATAGTGGTCTTACTGCACGCCGCGTTAGACGGATCCTTGACCAATTAGAGCAGAGTGGAGCTATCAAGTTCAGGGCTCTTGTTGAACTAGGCGCAGCAGAGGATATTCCATTTATTGAAATCATTACGTGGAATGAGAAGAAGACGACTTATGCGCCAATTCTTGAGTGGATTGAGAAAACCTATCCTCTCATTCACTGGGAGTCTTTCATCTCCGCCTCTGAACCGGTTATGTACGCGCTCTTGGCCGCTGAAAATCTTACTGAAGTCACACGACTCACTCGGGAGATACGAAAGCATCCCTCAGTACAAAGCGTCACAACAATCATAAGTACCTATCACAAATTCTTCCCTCACTATCGTCTAAATAGGCTTAGAGCGATGATAGATGCGGTCAAGTGAGTCTTCGTATTGCTTGACTTATGTTGAACGTTTGACAATATTTGAATGTTTGATGTTTATCAAAATATTTATAAACAAATGAAGGTATGTTTGATATGTGTCAAACGTTTGGTACATTACAAACCGAGACGTTTGATCTATAATAAAGGTGTATACAATGTCAACAACTTTCAACACAATCATCAACGACATGAAGGGAAGCTTTAAGCAGGCTTGCAGAACTGCACTTAGCTATTTCCTGGCTAACCTAGGAATGCTCATTGTTGTTTTTCTTCTTGCGTTGTTAATCGCAATACCTGTTGCTGCGATAGCATGGTTTGCACTTGCACCCCTGTCTGAGGCTTCTATGGAAGCTTTGGCACTATGGGCTGAAGGTAATCCACTTGCCATTGGCAGTCTGGGCATTTTGATCATGATCCCCTTAGTATCAATGTTCTTGGTCGTTAGTGGATCAATCTATGGAATGACTTATGATTTAGTCACAACTGGTGACACACGAGCTGAAGCAGCTTTCTCCTATCTCCGTCACAAGTTCCTCACTTTCCTAAGCACTGGCGCTGTCCTCACGATTATTGTGATAGTTCCTCCAGTAACCGTTTGGGGATTGACCGCAATAGCTATGAATTACACAATTTCAGCAACTATTTCCTCGGTGCTCACAATCTTCACTTTCGTGTGGATTTTTATCACAGCTGGCCTGACTTCCATGGTCTTTCCTGCTGTTGCAAGCGGCAAAGGTGTCCAGACAGCTGTCAAGGAATCCTTTTCTCTATCTACCAAGCACTTTGATCGCGTCTTTGGTACATTGAGCGCAGTAGTTATCCTCCTCGCCATCACTTTTGGTCCTATTGTTTTGCTTGGCTTCTCCTTGGCTCCCTATGCATCAGCAACAGTGATACCTTGGGCATTCCTCCCTGCAATTGCCTTTGTTGCACTCTATACAGTAATCTGTGTGTTCCTCTGGCTCCTCGTGTTCCTACCAATGGTTAGGATTGCATGGGTCCGAGTCTACCAGGAACTCACCGGTGGTACAGTTGCATCTCTGATTGCACAGGAAATTCCTATCGTATAGGTGTGGTAAACTTGAGAGTGTCCTCGAGGGGTAACTTTGAAGACACTCTCTTACTATATTTCTAGGTGTGAATTACAATGAAAAACGCGAGTTTTCAGACACTTGCTGCTGATGTCAAGATTAGCATTCGATTTGCTGCCAAGAATATCATCTCGTACATTCTTGCAATATTTGGAGTCTTGATTATCTCTATGATCCTTCTTGTCTTTGTAGCAATACTTGTCTTTGTCCCACTCTATTTTGCAACAAATGGCATGGAAGGAATGATTGCGTTCTTCGAGGCATTTGATCCCACAAATGGATTTGAGATTGCCAATGTCGCTGTTGGAGCTATCCTAATTATGACACCACTTCTTGCTCCTTTCTTCGTGGCAATTGGAGCCTTGTTTGGAATGGGGCGAGAAATTGTGGAGAGTGAGGGAACAAGTGCAGAAGGAGTTTTTACTTGGTATAAGAAAAGATTCTTTTCTCTAGCTGGTGGTGGCATCATTCTCTTTGCGACAGTACTTGGTCCATTATTGATAGCTTTACTCATTGGAACCGCAATCTATGGTGAATCTTTCTTCAATATTGTACTCATTGGTACTGGAGCTGACAGCACTCTAAATCCATTTCTTAGTGGATTATTACTAGTCTGGATTGCAGTTAGTATGGGATTCCTCTCGATGATGTTCCCTGCAATTATCGATGGTTATTCTGTCATCGATGCGGTAAAGAAATCTATCAAGATGAGTGTAACATATTTCGATCGTGTTTTTGGAATTTGGACGTCATACCTGATTTTGTTTGCAGTTCTAATCGTCCCAATGGTTGGAACTCCCATTGCTACGGGATTCTATGAACCCCTTTTGATTTTGCTTGGGATATTCGCTGTTCCAGCCATGCTCTTTCTCATTTTCATCTTCATACCAGCGGTCACAATCGGTCTGACAAGAGTCTACATGATTCTGACTGCTTATGACGAAGAAAAAGAGATTCCACAAGGCGATGAATCAGGGCCTGACTTCATAGGAGGCTTATAAAATAATGACCGGCTCCAAGAAGAAACAACGAGTACAAGATATGCAAGTAATAGAAGACAAGAAGACAATTCAACTTCTTATGGAGCCTACTCGTGCGAAGATAGTCTTTGATTATCTCGTCAAGGATGCCATGACTGTGAAGCAGTTAGCAAGTGTGACAGGCAAGAATCCTGGAACAATACTGCATCACATTCAGAAGTTGAAAGAAGTAGGTCTTGTCTTTGAAGAGCGAACAGAGCAGACCCAGACTGGTATTGTCCAGCGATACTATCGTGCATCTGCGCGCGAATATCGAATGGGCATTAGTGAAATGGTTCAAGCCACTGGGGATGATGCAACAAAACGCCTAAGATCCATAATTACTAGCCTCTCAGTCTATGGTATAGACGTTCCAGAGGGTCAGATTGGCGAGGCAGTGGATCTATTGACGGCACTCATCGATAAGGAGAATGAGATTAGTTCTCAGAATCTTATCGTTGATGAGGATGAATATGATGAATTATCGTCCTCAGAACGGGGTGACGCATCGCGAATCATGCGGCGCTTTGCTCTGGAAGAAGATTCGCAATATAGAGAGCTACGAGAGAAGTGGCATGACTTCCTGCGGGCTCATAGAATAGGTGTACGAAATGAGTAATTATCAAAGAAACACAAGTATGGTCGCGTGTATAGTTGCAGTATTAGTAATCGGTGCAGTATCTATTGGATTGTTTGCTTATTATGGATCCAATTTCAATAACTGGACAGCAAATCCTGCTACGACCGATTTCCACTTTGGATCAGATACTGGTACTGTTAACGAAACGGTGACTTTAGATATCGATTTATCTACTGGTGGTGTTTCAGTAGTCTTTGTCGATAATGAGTCATTACTCTATGACATAGATATCACAGTAGATAACTCAACCCTTGCGACAGAGGGAAATCCTACGGTTACATTCGTAAGCAACACAATTGGATTAGAATATACTACTGCGGGCGTGAATGTCACTCTCGGAAGTGGAGTCAATTACACACTAAATATACATACCACTACTGGTGGAATAAGTGTTGTATTGGCTGAAGGATCTCACATTGGAGATATTTCACTCTTGACATCTACTGGCGGCATAAGTCTCACTCTGACTAATGGTGCAGTTCTACTTGGTAATCCTACCTTTGACATTGAATCAACGACCGGTGGTATATCCATCGTTGTTGTCCTTCCTAATGATGTAGGCGGAAGTTTTGAAGCTGTTATAACCACTGGCGATATTGTAGTAACTGCCACTGGCTGGAATGAGATTACATCTGAACACTATGAAACATCAGATTATGAGACAGCACCCCACTCATTGACAATCACGACAGAAACTTCCACTGGTGGAATTTCAGCAGTACTCATGTAGATGATTAAACGAGGGGATTCTCCCCTCTCTCTTTTTTTCTAAAGATTCACTTTGAGTTTGCATGCATTCAATGGTATTTCCATGCAAAGACATAACGATTTCTTTGTGAAACTGCAGAGAACTCTCTAAATTAAAACAACATAATGATAAGAGTTATCCCTATTTGCAGATTTATTTTGGGCGGTGCTATCAGTGCTAGAAGTATTTTCCAAATCGAATACCGATGGATTCAGTGTAAGTTTCAGGGATAATTCCTATCCTGTAACGTACCCAAGGGGTTATTGGGAGAAGACACCTGAACAAACTCGAATTGCGCTAACAGACAACCTCGCGCTCGCCACGACGATGCATCTTCCACTTATTTTCAAAGATCCAGCTGTAACTTATCATTCTGCTAGACCAATGTTAGAACCCTATTTTGTGGAAAATTTTCTACGTGATATTCCATCTTGCTCAGAGGTAGATGGCACAGAAACTGCAGAGGTAGTCCGTGAATTCTTTGATGTTCGGTTTACATATACAAATCCTGAGATTACTGTTCCTTCACTTGAACCAGTTGAAAACAGTCATCGCGCAATTGTTGGACTGAGTTTTGGCAAGGATAGTCTCCTCACATATGCAGTTGCTGACGAATTGGGTCTAGATCCAGAGATTGCTTATCTCGTAGAAGAAAGCATGACCTATGAGGAGAAACATAAGACTGCGCTCGCTGCTAAATTCAAGGATGAGTTTGGAAAGTCATTGCATATACTAAAACACGAAACTGGAAAACTGAGAGATTACAAACATTTGGGGCTTCCATTTTCAGAGCTGGGCTGGGGTCTCCAATCTACTGAGTATGCAATTGAATTCATTCCACTTACATATGCCTTAGAGGGCAAGTACATTCTCTTTGGTAATGAGCAGACTACTTCTGAAACCTACGTGAATGAGAAGGATGGTTGGCTCATCTATCCATGTTATGATCAATCACATATTTGGACAGTTCATATCAGCCGGATGACGCAGATGTTCTCTGGAGGTTCTGTGAAGACTGGCAGTCTCATTGAACCATTAATGGACATGATGGTTCAGAGAACTCTTGCTCATAGGTATCCTGAAATTGCAAAGTATCAGATGAGTTGTTTTACTGAAACCGAGGCAGGTCGTGATTATCACTGGTGTCATGAATGTACAATTTGTGGTAAGATGTACCTTTTATGTGCTGGCAGTGGCGTTGATCCAAAGGCCGTTGGATTCCGTTCTAATATGCTTGAACGAGAAAAGAAACGTTTCTTTACTCTCTTTGGAGGGAAATCTGCTCTTACCTACGCAAATACTGCCACAGCACGAGATGAGCAACTATTCGCATTCTATTGCGCTTCAAGAAAGGATACGAAAGGCGACCTTGTTGAAGATTTCAAGAAATCTGAGCTCTTCAAAGAAGCACAAGAAAGAGAAGACGAATTGTTCAAACGATTCATCAGCCTCTATGAACCAATCACTGTTCCTTCTGAACTTAAGGACCAGGTGATGTCTATCTATCGGGAAGAAATCAATTCATTCGAACTTTGATTTTATTTAACCATAGTATTAAGGATATAAGCAAGAATTTGAACAATAACCTTGTGCAAAAAATGCGTGTTGCATTAGTACTTAATACTAGAAAAGATGAGTCGGAGTTTGAGGTCGAGTATGACCCCCCGCACACAATTGAGCTAATCAGACATGGAATTGAAGCTGCAGGACATGAATACATTTTCATTGAAGCAGACGAGCATGCATTAGATAATTTACGCAAGATTCGACCAGATTTAGCTCTTAACAGAGCTGAAGGATTACGTGGTGAAAGCAGAGAATCCCATATTCCTGCTATGTTAGAGATGCTCGAAATCCCATATATCGGGGCAAATGTGTTGTCTACAGCAGTATGCCTTAACAAGGGTTGGACAAAGAAAATCCTCTCTTATCATGATATCCTTACACCTCAGTTTCACATTGTATCAAGTCTTGAAGAAGTGGATAGAATCAAATTTGAATATCCTGTAATTCTAAAACCAAATGAGGAAGGCTCATCTGTAGGTATCAATGAGGATAATGTTGTTCACAACTTAGCTCAGCTGAAGGCAAAACTAAAGGATATGCTAGGCGAGTATATACAATCAATTCTCATTGAGCAGTTCATTGCAGGTCGAGAGTTTAGTGTTGGTGCCTTGGGAAAGCCCGATGGAACCCTTGAAATTTTACCCATTGTCGAAGTTGACTTTACAAATATGCCTACAGAGGTAGGAAATGTTCTTGGGCAACGCGCAAAGACAATCTTGGATGATTTGAGTCATTATGTATGTCCAGCCAAAATTGACAACGCCCTCCGAGAACGACTTGAGAAGATCTCTCTTGAAGTCTGTAGATACCTAGAAGTTCCAGACTTTGCAAGAATTGATTTTCGTATGGATAAGAAGGGAAGGATTTTCTTCCTCGAGATAAATCCCTTGCCCGGAATGGACTTTGATCCAGAAGAGCAGGACATCTCATTCTTTCCACTTATGGCGATGAAGGCTGATTATACATATGATGATCTAATACAAAGGCTTATTGAATCAGCAAGTGCTCGGTATGGACTTAAGACATAGCTCTTTCAGGTGGCTCCTATGCCGTTGATGGTTTTGAATCGTTCAAAAAACGACCCGCTCTGGAAGCGAATTGAAAAAGAACTGACTCCAATTCTTGGAAAAGGCGTTACTGTCTTCTTCCCTCAAGTCTGGTCAAACCAATATTTGATATGGTATAAGGAAATTGAGGAGGTTTCTTTTAGACTAGCTCTTACTTATAGTCAGGAGGAAATTGAGGAGCGCCTTGAGAAGGAGGAAGTCCTAATGATGTTCATACTTGCGAGTGAGAATCCAGAAGGTTTGGTACTTGGATATAGACTAGAAGATGAACCTGAGGACATCTTTTATCTTGATACAATTGCTGTCCGACAGAAAGGTCGTGGTATTGGCAAAATTATATTGTCAGTTCTTATTGAATGGGCTAGGAAGATGGGATACAAACGGATACAACTAGACACTGAAGAAGAGAACGAGACTGGTATTCGTCTGTCCTATTTCTATCAACAGCTTGGATTTCGAATTACTAATTTTGATGATGAAACCGGAAATATCACAATGCAGCTTGAACTCTAATTCTATTCAAAATCGCGACCAGTAAGTATTGCCGTGAAACTTCCTTTTACAGTGACTTTACTGTCAGCAAGATCTGACATGACCGCAAGTGTACTGGCTGATGCAGGTAATACATAGAGTCCTTCCTCTTGTCGTAACCGTTTGGAAAACTCCCACATCTTTGCCTCAGAAGCGTATTCAGCAAAGCCCCTCGACTCATAGATAGCATCTAAGGCATCCTGTCCGTCATATGAATGCCAATTAGTCAAAGGTTCATTGAATTTGGTTTCCTTGACTTCTTCTCGGCCAAGGTCTACGATTGTCCTGCTGTTCATCTTAAATGATTTCACTATTGGATTTCCCCTTCGCGTGCTTGTAGCAACCATTCGAGGAACAGCTGGAATTTTGCCTGCGTCATAGAGTTTCTTGAATCCTTGGTATATACCGGCCAAGGTTGTTCCATTTCCTACTGGACAGAAGACATAGTTTGGTGCCCGGCGAATGTCCCGATAGATTTCATTTGCAATCTCTTCATAGGCTTCTAGAGATATCTCTCGTACTCCTGGTCTACCCGGATTCGCATCAAACCAAGAATTCCTTTCTGCTTCCTGAGTTGCAAACTCCACAGCATCTTCATATTGCCCTGGTTGATAATGGAGTTCTGCTCCTGTATCTTTGATACGCTTCATTCGATCTTTTGGAACATGATAACCCTCCGGGATATAGATATGGGCTGGAATTTCTACAAGTCTTGCTGCCCATGCCAGAGACGCTCCAAAGTTGCCACATGATGCAGCGGCAACTGCAGTTGCTCCTTGGCTTCTTGCGGCATCTACGATTGCAAGGGATATCCTATCCTTTTGTGTTCCTGTTGGATTTCCACCTTCGAATTTTAGAAAGAGTTTCTCACACCCTACAACTGGCGCGAGATTTTTTGCTTCAATAAATGTTGTTGAACCTAAGAATTCTCTCCAGTTTATTTTTCCACCTCTTTTCAGAGGACTACCGTTGGTAAAGGTCATGATTCTTCTTACCCGCATAGCATACTAGAATGCCACAATTTGTTGAAAATAGAACTACTTAAACTAAATTGTTAGTAATTCCATCCGTTAGAACTCCTTATTTTATGAATTTGTCGTTTAAAGTTCAAGTCGTTTTATTCTTGCTTTGCATTCTGCTGCTTTTGCTGTATCCTTTGTTTCCTCAAACAGACGCAGGGCGACAATCCATGTACGCTTCGCCTCTGGCAATCGGTCCAGGAGCTCTAACATCACTGCTCTGTAATAGAGATGAATTGGATTTCCTGCGTCAACAGAGAACGCCACATCAAAATCTGCAAGTGCTTCTTCATACCGCTCTAATGAATAGTAAATCAGACCCCGCTGATGTGCAACATCCGGGTCATTCGGATCAAGTGCTAAGGCAGTATTGAGATATTCCAATGCTGTACTCTCATCGTTCAACAAAAGCATAATTACACCATTCCTCACCCACGCCTTCACATATTCCGGATTTGCATTCACGGCCTTCTGATATGCATTTGATGCTAGTTGATAGGATTTCCGCAGCTTGTGAAGATCCCCCTTCTTTATCCATAATTCAGGATCATCGAACTTTATACTGACTGCCTTATCAAAGTAATAGAGTGCAGTTTCATAGTCTTTTTTCTCAAGGTATGCATCACCCATATTTGCTAATGCATAGGGTTGCTCTTGATCAATTGCCAAAGCTCGTGTTAATACGTCAATCGTATCATCATATCTCTTGAGTAATAGATAGACACGACCAAGCTCCATTAGTGCTGGTAAGAATGAGGCTTCCTTCTGAACTACTCTTCTAAGCCACGTAATTGCAATCTCTGGTTTTCCTATTGCATTGTAGTATTTCCCCTTCACAAGTAATGCTCTTGACATATGTGGGTTGATGCCAAGTGCTTGATCCAAGTTCCTATTGCATTCTTCCATATCCCCTTGCTGCAGCTGTGCGGATGCCAGGTACACAAGGGCAAGGGAATTCTCTGGCTCAATTGCAAGGGCACTTCCAAAACAACTGATTGCATCCTTTTTATCTCCGACCATTAAGTAAGCCAAACCCATGTTTATCCATGCCTGAACTTGTTCACTTTTCAGTCCTAAGGTCATTTCATACAAGATGATAGCTCGTCCATAATCCGCCTCTTTTAGATGAAGATCTGCTAAGCGTGTGAGAATTGATGGCATCTTTTCATCATATTTGATGGTATCAAGCACTTTCTGGAGGTCTTTTTCTAGATCTCCAAGATTCCTTCTCTCCCGTGTCATGATCGCTACTGGTCTAATCCTCTCTGGCTCGATTTCCTTTGACGGACTTAGATTGTCAAGTTTTGTGACAATCTCTGCCAGCAGCTCTTCAGTTTTCAATTATTACCCCTTTAACAAGATTTGCTACTAATCTTATGAAACTTTTCTACTTTCCAAATTCTAAATGGAAATGTGAATCTAAGTTCAAAAAAATAATTAAACCTCACAAAGCTTAATTTACTGTTTTTTTTAAAAATTGGTTTAATCTCTACTAACTAGTAGATTTTATGTGGGTGAATAATTGGTTAAGCACGCTACCAAAATTAAATCAGTAATTATTATCAGCTTATTCGTTCTTAGCATGTCCTCATTACTTGTTTCTTTTGCAGTTGTTGGAACTGGAGTTGAGGTCATGAATGATGAAGACTGTAATGTAATAAATGGAATGAGATATTATGTGCCCTCTGCACATGAATTGACAACTTGGTATCATGATGGTTCAAATACAACAGGGTGAACTACGTTGTATAATGGGCGGACTCTCAATTCATCAGGAACCGCACTGTATTCTAATGTTGTTTCCACTGGCAATGTTGAGCATGCTGTATTTATGTACCAGCTCGATACTCCCTTCGCAGTCGGGCATGATTTCAAGTTAGAGGCACAGGTTCAATATACTTCCACAGGATCTGAGGATGGTGGTCTCAATATTCTGACCTACTATAGCAATATCTTTGCCTACCGACTTGCATATTCAGCTATGGGTTCTAGTAAGGTGAGCTATGCAGTAAACCACTATACTGGTGACATGACTACTATCGAATACGAATATACTACAAATTACATGAGCTATTCTTCAATATGGTACAACTCAACAGATAGCACCGCTCGGACAAATCTTGGTGATGGTGTTGTTTCGACTAGTGAACATGCCGCTCTAACTCGGAGAATTACCTATGTTTCTTTAGACTTCTGGGTGCAGAATAGTGCTACCTATCCAGATATACAGATAGACTAGATTCGAATTACCGGTGGTGTTCTTCCAGAGATAGATTCACCTGATGATATGATAACTCACCAAGTATAACACCCTTGGTAGATGTAACTCTTGAATCAGGTTCCATGGGCAATTATCTCGTCTGGGATTGCTCTGATGATTTTCCTGAGTTCTATATTATATCACGAAATGGTACAGAGATTGATTCGGGTGCATGGAATGGTTCTAGTCTTGGAATCAATATCGATGGACTCGATATCGGTGCGTACCAATATACACTATTCATCAATGATACAAGTGGTAACTCAGCTACTGACACAGTTTTTGTAACAGTGTCTTCAATCTCAACATCCACTACAACAACAACATCCACTACCACCACTACAACAACTACCACAACTACTACGACCAGCAGCACTCAACCAATTGACACAATGGTACTCATAATCGAAGGAATTACAGGTGTATTGGTTCTTCCTGTTTTTATTATAGTTCTGATGAAAAAGAAATAGAGAAAATGCTCCTCATTTGAGGAGCACATCTCTTTTTTCGTTATCTTTTGATTCAAAAAGTAAAGAGAATGGATCCTAATGAAAGAAGGAAGATTGCTAGGTAATAGGTTGAAAGTACAATTATCTCTGCATTCTTTATATCATGATGGAATTCTCTGATACCAATCATCGAGTCTGATGCGACAAAAAAGATTGCACCAACGAATGGAATGAATCCGAGTACAGCTTCTGAAGTCAACCAGAGGAGCAGTGCTGTGCTGAGCGTAAGGGATATCATTAGAGCATAGACACTGACTGCTTTCAAAAGAGCTGGTTCAACCTCTTTCTGAG
The DNA here is from genome assembly GCA_016839245.1 of Candidatus Thorarchaeota archaeon. Next base: position 58,068 of record JAEOUN010000055.1, on the reverse strand, counting down.
TCGTCTTTAGATATTTCTGATAGAAAAAGGTGTACCCTATCATGATTGCTAAGCAGACTCCAAAGACTGCTAATGGAATTATAGTCACGCCAATGGTGAGACTCTGCATGAGGAAATTAGTTGTATAGAATATGTGAGAGAATAGGAAGAGTCCAAGTCCTGGCAGTATGTTGACTTCCATTCCAATATCTCCCATCGCACACAATACAAGTGCCACTGCCAGCAGGAGATAGAATAGAGAAGGAGTTGGGAGGTTCATATAGATTGTAAAAATTGCACCTGCCAAGGCAGGAATTGGTTTAATGATTTTTATTAGAACGGTCTTGGTCTTGAGAGATTCACTAGACTTGAGTATGATTGTAATGATGGCAAGAATCCAGAAGACAGTACCAAAGATTATGAGTGACATATCGTTTTCTGGATACATCTCTCTCTTAAGAATCTTTGATTTACTGTGTATCTCTTGTATGTAAATAGAAAAGCTCATCTCTTACTAGCACCATATATATCCATGATATCTATGGAGCGTTCAAAGAAACCACTGGTAATCACTAGAGCTTTATCTTTTGTCATTCTCATTGCTGTCATAGGAATAGTAGTTTCTCCATTCACCACATTTTACACTCCCATCTATCCTACTTATACTATCTTTGATTCTGAGGAGCGTTTTACTCTCGATGAGTATAATCCAACACTTGAGTTTAACTACCTCCTTGCAGATAAAGTCATTATTAAAGAGCTAACAACGAACGGGTCAGCTATAAACATAGGTGTGTATCCTTTGCATTTTTCAGGTGCACCATATGCTTTGATAGAGAATGTCACTGAGATTAGAGATAATTTTCTAGTCATCGCAAAGCATAGGTTTAGTTCTGAACTGGAGTTCTGTCCAAACTTTCTTCTCTCTCGATATGATAACCATTCGGCACGAGTCCACCTGGTTATCCAAGTATGGTCTCGCCATTATCAAGATTATATTGTCGCAGGTCCAAGCTATTTCCTTATCCTGATTATTCCATTACTTTATGTTGCTCTAAAACGACGGGGTCAAAGACCAACGTCCCGAGGATACATGATTATTCTTGTCATCGTTTTCAGTGCTCTCTTCATGTCGCCTGCAATTGTGTACTCGTATAATCATGGGTATGAGACAGTCAGACAGACAGAAGTTGTCCCGTTCCAGAACTATACTCTCACCTTGGACACATTAAATCCTGTCCAAGAGTTCAATCTGACAATAGAAGCTTCTTCGACCGAGTATTTTACACGAGTTGCTGATCTCACAACAAATAATGAATCTGTGTCATTGATAATTACTCGCGAAGGAGGTGAAAGAGCCCTCGCATTGTCCAATATTACCGTTGGGATATCAGGAATATTCCAATTTGAGTTTCCAAACAATGTTACTTCCACATACACTGTACGTTTCATGAGAATCGATCAAAATACAACTATCTCGCTATCATTGCAGTCAGTCCATATCTACAATACATATTGGATAGAACCTACACCCTTTCTTCTATCAGCTGCTTTTGGTCTGACTCTCTATGTTATCTCCCTCGTTATTCCAAGAGATTCTAAGACTGGTACACCATTGGATTATGAAAATAATGGGATATTGATTTGAGGAAAGAACGAGAGTTGACTCATTCAAAATCTCTGCCCGTCAGGACTGCTACGAAAGTTCCCTTGACAGTGACTTTGTCATCTGCCAAGTCATGCATGACTGCAAGAGTACTGGCTGCTGCAGGTTGAACGTAGAGTCCTTCCTCCTGTCGCAAATACTTGTTAAATTCCATCATCTTAGATTCAGAGGCATAATCCGCAAAGCCATTTGATTCATAGATCGCATCCAAGGCTTCCTGTCCATCATAGGCATGCCAATTAGCAAGTGAATCAATGATCTTGGAGTCTTTCACTTCCTCTCGGGCGAGATCTTGTATTATTCGACTTTTCATAAGGTATGATTTTACAATAGGATTTCCACGCCGTGTACTGGTCGCGACCATCCTAGGAACAGCTTGAATCTTCCCTGTTTCATTAAGTTTCTTGAATCCCTGATATATACCGGCCAAGGTTGTTCCATTTCCCACTGGACAGAAGACATAGTTTGGTGCCCGGCGAATGTCTCGATAGATTTCATATGCAATCTCAGCATATCCCTCAAGAGATATCTGTTTCACATTAGGACTTCCAGGGCTTGCATTATACCATCCATTCTGTTCCGCATCCTTTGCTGAGAGCTCAACAAGATCCTCATATTGACCGGGTAGTAAATGGATTTCAGCTCCTGCATCCTTCATGCGTCTAAGTCTATCCTTTACTAGAGGATAGTTCTCTGGAATGTAGATATGTACAGGTATGTCGACAATTCGCGCAGCCCATGCTAGTGATGCTCCATAGTTCCCAAAAGATGCGGCAACCACTGCCTTTGCGCCTTGCGAATGTGCATTATCAAGAAGCGCAAGCGCTATTCTATCCTTTTGCGTACCTGTTGGATTGCCACCCTCAAATTTGAGAAATAACTTTTCACATCCTACGAGGCGAGATAGATTCCGTGATTCAATAAATGTAGTAGAACCTAAAAATTCTCTCCAGTTTATTCTGTCACCCCTCTTTAGAGGGCTTCCACCTTCAATAGTCATATTGTATAATACCCACATCTAGTGATATTTTGTCTAATCTGGTGAAAAAGACGCACTTAAAGTAAGTTGTGAAGGCTATTATTCGCATTATCACACTCTGAAGGCTAACTGAGGCATTTCTTCTGGGTAGTACTGACTCTGATTCATTTGTAGAGAGAAAAAAAAAAGATCTCAACTATTTTTTGACAATATAGTTGCAAGTTTTGTCTCTATGCAACAATCCTGACTGGCTTCAGGTTCACAACCCTGTGCTCACCCTCGACACTGTCATACTCGACCATGCCGACAAGCTCACCCTCTGCACCCGGCTGTAGCTCGAAATCAATTTCCACAACTGATAAGCCGCCCTGCTCGACAGAGCCCACGGTCTTAGTCTTGATGGTGTCTGTCAGATCAGGTACGCCTAATACTACCTGCACATTATGCATAGGCACCTTTGAATCGTTGCGTATCACCACGCCAAAGACTACACGACCACTACGAATCTTGTACTCCACAGCGATATCCATACCCGGTTCGAGACCAAGACTTGCTGGTTCTGCGGTGGTGACAAATTCCTCAACGAAATACTTCTCTCGAATCCGTTTCACGCCCACTGCCAGAGCGAACATACCCACAAGAGAAAGTAAGACAGGCCAAATCCAATGCACTGTCGGCATCCAGTCTGCGCCATCTAAAATACCATCCCCATCTGTATCTTTTACGAGTGGATTCGATTTGTAAACGAAGACCTCTCGATAGTCACTGAGGCCATCTTGATCTGTATCCGCTCGTAACGGATTTGTTCCATACGTGTTGATTTCAACACCGTCGTTGATACCATCACCATCACTGTCTGCACTATTAGGCAGTGTGCCACTTATTGTGACCTCAAAGTAGTCAGAAAGGCCATCACCATCTCCATCACGCTCATTTGGATTTGATCCGTAGACCTTTACTTCTTCGTAATCAGTCAGAGCATCAAAGTCACTATCAGGATTATTGGGATCCGTTCCATAGAGGAAAATCTCTTCATAGTCCGAGAGCTGATCTGAATCAGAGTCACTACTAGTTCCATTGGTGTGATAGACCATTATCTCCGAATAGTCATCAATGCTGTCTCCGTCAGTATCGCTATTCGTGGGCGATGTGCCATAATCTACCTCTTCGCCATCGAGTAGCTTGTCATCATCTGTATCAGGATTATCTATCTCTGTGCCCCATAAGAGTTCGTCGCCATCGATGAGGTCGTCATTGTCGAAGTCGTCGTCAAGAGGCAGAGTGCCCCAGATTCGGAGTTCATCCAGGTTGCTGATGCCATCGTTGTCTGAGTCATAATCTGCGTCAGGTATATCATCATGGGTCGTTGGGTCGTTAGGATCAGTATCGCAGAGGATTACTTCTTCATAGTCTGAGAGCTGATCTGAATCAGTATCATTCAGAAGGGCTGAGGTCTTATAGTCCAAGATTTCAGCACCATCTTCCAATCCGTCATCATCTGTATCCTTGAGGATAGGTGATGTCCCATAGTCATGGACCTCTGCAAAGTCATCGAGTCTGTCACTATCAGTATCGCTCTTTAATGGATCTGTAAAGTAGTCGTCTATCTCTTCGCCATTCGTGAGACCATCGTTATCTTGGTCATCATTATAATCTGAGAGACCATTATCGTTGCTATCTGGGTCGCGAGGGTCTGTCCTCGTGAGAACACATTCCTCCCAATTGGTCAGGAGGTCTCTGTCCTCGTCATCAGCTCCATCATCTTTTCCATCATGGTCAGTATCAAATTCTCTTGGATCTGTCTTTGTTAAGACAATCTCATGGTAGTTTGTAAGTAGATCACCATCAATATCCCAATCCGCATCAGAAATGTCGTTCCCTTGGGTGCTATAGAGCGTCGGGTCGGTCCCAGTCTTGTTTACTTCTTGGAAATCGGAGAGCCCATCGCCATCTGTGTCTTTCATTCTGGGATTCGGATACACTGTTCTGCTCTCAACAATACCACTGATATTGAAGGTCATCCAGACACCATTGACCTCGACACCATCATTCAGTCCATCACCATCAGTGTCTGCTCGAAGAGGTGAGGTGTTATACTCATTTAGTTCTTCACCATCTATCAGCCCGTCATTGTCTGTATCTGGACGTAATGGATCGGTTTCGAAGACTTTGATCTCATCATAGTCTGATAACTCATCATTATCTGTATCCGAACTATTCAACAGAGTATGCCATGTGAGTGCTTCCTCTCCATCTTCTAGTCCATCATTGTCTGAGTCTCTATCAAGGGGATTACTTGACCAGTAGAAGAGTTCATCTCTATCGCTCAGGCTGTCTGAATCTGTATCCCATTTGATTGGTGAAGTTTTGCTAACAAAGATTTCATAATAGTCTGAGAGGAGATCCTCATCAGTATCGACCATCGTACAGTTGGTTTCATAGAGATAGATTTCATCGTGATTGTTGAGTCCATCGCCATCCTGATCATCCAGATCATCAGGGATGCCATCACCATCTGTATCGGCTTTTGTGGGCGATGTATGACTATTGAATATCTCATCCGCGTCTGCAAGATTGTCCATATCTGAATCATCACTCAGTGGATTTGTCTTGTACACATTGACCTCATCACCATCTGAAATTGTATCAAAATCTGAGTCCCAGTTCTGCCAATCGGTACCGTTCTCAAGTTCTTCTTTATCATTCAGACCATCGTTGTCGCTATCAGCCTGGAGTGGGTCGGTTTCATAGATCTGCCACTCCTCATAATCACTCAACCCATCTCCGTCTGTATCATTTAGTCTGGGATCTGTGCCAATATCCAGTTCATCTTTATCGTTGATAAGGTCTGCATCAGTATCCGCGAGATTAGGATCGGTACCATAGTCGTTCCATTCTTCGCCATCACTAAGTTGATCGCCGTCTGTGTCCCAGTTTGTGGGCGATGACATGGACTCATAGATTTCCACATAGTCACTCACGCCGTCAGAATCCGAATCTGAAGAGCTCAGGTCAGTGTGCCAGATGAACCATTCATCGCTGTCAGAGACACCATCGTTATCTGAATCTTGGTCAGTTGGCGAAGATCCTGACACATAGACTTCAAAACCATCAAGTAACCCATCATTATCAGTATCATTCATCAAAGGATCTGACATATATCCATAGATTTCAAGAACATTACTCAGACCATCAAAATCATTGTCTAGATTTCCATCAAGGACTCCAGGAATCACAGATGTCGCGTTGAGTGGGTCTGTTCCTAAGATCTCAATCTCTACATAGTCATCAAGTTGGTCTGCATCTGTGTCTTGAACAAGGATGTTTGTACCATAAAGAATCTCATCGTAATCCTCAAGTCGGTCACCATCCGAGTCTCGCGATAATGGGTCTGATAAGTAGACAAGAACTTCTAGACCATCATCTAATCCATCGTTATCCGAATCAGCATCTCCCGGTGAAGTATTGTAGATATCAACTTCATCTCCATTTGTAAGTAAGTCTCCATCACTATCAATCATATAATCGGTGTGCGTTGCATTATACCACATACTGAGTGGATTCGTGCCAGTAATCTCTATCTCGACATAGTCTGAGAGTAGATCCCCATCAGTATCGTTATTTCGAGGATTCGTTCCATAGTCAAGAACTTCATCACCATCAAGTAGACCATCATCATCGCAGTCTGGATCTAGGGGTGAAGTCCCTACGATATACTCCTCATAGTCGTCCAAATTGTCTTCGTCAGTATCTGCGACCTGCGGATCTGTTTCAGTTGGATCCACAATGCCATTTCGATTGACATCCTCTCCTCGCTCTCCAAGGTCTGGTTCATAGATTCCATTTCCGTTAGCATCGTACCACCCATCATAGAGGAGGTCTCCATCTGTGTCAGGATTGGTTGCATTGAGCCCAAGATCAATCTCTAACCCATCTCTAAGCATGTCGTCATCTGAATCCCAATCGGTGCAGTTTGTTCCATAGGTTCGTATCTCCTCAAGATTGGTCAACCCATCATGGTCTTGATCATCCTGTCCATCTAACGTGCCATCATCATCAGTGTCTGGATTGTTAGGATCTGTAAGAAGATGAAGGTCAAAGATTTCTTCATAATCACTTAATTGATCATTATCCGAGTCTGAATTATTTGGATCACACTCGTAGAACCATTCTAAGTAATTGCTTAAGTCGTCATTATCAGGATCCTCGTCGCCATCTAACGTGCCATCATCATCGGTGTCGTTGTATTGAGGATCTGTACCTGTCATTTCGACCTCGAACCAGTTCGGAAGTGAGTCGTTGTCTTCATCATCATAATAATCAGAGATCATATCACCATCAGAGTCTGTATTATTGAACCATGTCAATGTCACGTACAGCTCTATGCCATTTGATAATCCGTCACCGTCAAAGTCTTCATCATAATCTGTGATGTCATCATCATCAGAGTCGTCATCATTGACATCTGTCTTTAAGAGATACCACTCATCGCCATCTTTGACGCCATCATCATCTGAGTCGGGATCTCTCGGATTCGAATCAGTAATGAATAGCTCATCGTAGTTTGTGAGACCATCAAGGTCGGAGTCTTCTAGGTCGTCTGTGAGTGCTGAGCCACCGGAGTCTTCTTTTGTCGGATCCGTCTTGGTGAGGTAAATCTCCTGATAATTAGTCAGTCTATCACCATCATAATCATTGAATGAATCACTGGTACCGTTCTTGAAGAAGAAGTCGAATTGTATCGCAACAGATGCGTTCCAGTATTTTATCTCATCAGGGTCTTGAAGTCCATCAAAATCGGTATCGACCAGTGTGGCGTTTGTCCCATAGATAATGGTTTCTAGATAGTCATTCAATGTATCACCATCTGTATCACTGTTTGTGACATTGGTGTGATAGGTATAGACTTCAAGGTCATCAGTCAGATTATCAAGGTCCGTATCCGCTGAGTTGGGATCCGAACCCCAGACGTTTACTTCTTCACCATCTGGGATAAGATCAGAATCTGAAAACGGACTCAGTGGGTCTGTGTTGTAGATATTGACCTCGTCCCCGTCTGATAATTGATCATCATCTGAGTCGGGGTCAAGGACGCCTGTCCCATATATGACATATTCGTCATAGTCGCTTAATCCATCACCATCACCATCTTCCTTGAGCGGGTCTGAGTGGACAATCATGACCTCTTCATAGTCTGTCAGTTGATCATTATCAGTATCCGCATCAAGCGGTGATGTCTTGCTGGTCTTGACCTCATACCCATCGAGGAGTAGATCATCATCTGAGTCCGGATCATAGACACCAGTGCCAAGTTGTAGTTCTTTCCAGTTGGCAAGATTATCACCATCCTGATCATCGTAATAATCTGTAATACCATCGTGGTCTGTATCAACGTCATTTGGATCCGTCTTGGTCTGGCGGACTTCTTGCAGGTTAGTTAGGCCATCACCATCGTTATCATCTTGTGCATCATTAATACCATCATCATCAGAATCAGCAATAGTGGGTAAGGTGTAGGTGACATTGTTTTCCTCATAATCAGTTAATTGATCGTTATCTGTATCACTATCATTGGGATCTGTTCCAAGGTATATCTCCTGCCAATCGGTCAACTTGTCATTGTCACTATCTGCATCATTGGGATCAGTGCCATAGGTGATGACCTCAGCAAAGTCTGATAATTTGTCAGAGTCAGTGTCACTCAGAAGCGGCGACGTATCATAAGTCAGGACCTCTTCACCATCATTTAGTTTATCATCATCAGTGTCCGCATCTTCAAAATCTGTGAATTCTATCAGATTCTCCCGAGCATCAGCAAGCCCGTCCTTATCATAGTCTCGACCATATGCAGAGACCGTGCCCCCGGTAGTCCCAAGGACGAACTCATCTCCATATGCATTATCGAGGTTCCCTGCCATGAGGACACTGGTCAGTCCAACTACATTGGTCTGCAGTGCTCTCCACCCTGTGGAGTTGTACATGGTGACGACTCCGTTCGTTGTTGCGAGGACTTGTGCGTCTGTTGTGTTTCCAATGTTGGCAAAGAGAACAGCATTTACCTGACCGCCAAGCGTCTTGTTCCATAGAAGTCCACCTGTTGAGTTATAGACACGGAGTGCCGCTCCAGAGGTTCCCAGTGCAAGTTCATTATCATCAGCTGAGATGAGATCGCCCACAGTTAACGCAGTGATACTATCTTTTGCTTGGACTGAGTACTTGGTGTTTCCAACCGCATCATAGACGATGACTGTGCCATTAGCGTAACCATAGATTACATCAAGAGTTCCATCAGTGACATTGAGGTCTCCAATTGCGACTGCTTTGACAGCTACCCCGCTGGTCATCATCGAGATGGGGACTCCTGTGTCCTCCAGAATGGTAAGGCGCCTTGTGTCCGATGCCACAGCAATCTCATCTAGTGAATCGGAGTCAATATCCCCTGCCTCAATGAGTCGTATTTTGCCGTTGCTAAGGTAACTCCAAAGTGATGTTGTGTTTATCTCGTAAGCGTAGACAAAGAAGTCATCACACCCCACTACGAGTTCCTCGAAACCATCGGTATCCAGTTGTGCGCCAGTGACTGCGTATACTGGCTCTGGCGTTGACATGTTCATCTGCACAGTCTTGTCAGAGCCAACAACAAGGATGCCATCATCTGTCCCAATGAGCATCTCCTGTCCCACGTTTGCTGTTCCATTAAAAGAAGCCAGTGCACGAGGAGTTGAGCCTAGTGACAGATGCCAGATGAGCAAACCGTTGTCATCAAACAGAAAGAGAGTTCCATTTTGGGTGACGACTGCCACCTCTTCATATGCATCACCATCGAAGTTATTCACCTCGATATCAATGACCTGGGACCCTGTTGATGTTGACCAGACAAGCGCAGTATTGAACGGAGCAATTTCTGCTACCGTATTTGGTGTGTGTGGGCTCAATAAAAGAGCTGGTTGCTGTCCAGGCTGCGTGGCTTGGATACCAAATGCTGCAATGATGCAGACAAATACGAGTGCAAGGATTGCATGATAGGGTTTCATAGTACGGTTCCTCCTATCTTCTCTTGTTTCCATGGTTTTACTTGGAAGTAATCGAAGAAGTCCGCTTCGACGAGTTCAACTCCATCAAACGGCAACTTCATTTCATTTAGTCTGTGAATGACTGGCAGGAAATTGTCATGGGGGCTATCAATGAAGAGTTTCATCGCATTTCTTCCTGCTGGGGCTGTGTACTGAACATTCGGTAATGCCTGAACCCTTTGGATGATCTCGGGCGTCAGCGCACGGAGTGTCACCTTAATACTCTCTCCTTTTCCAGGAAGTGACGAGATCAGCTCTTGAGGTGTACCAAACTGGCTGATTTCTCCATCTTCTAACAGCACAACGCGTGTACAATAATCAACAATCTCAAGATCATGGCTGATAATAACCATGGTTGTTCCTAATTGATAGTTCAGTTCTTTCAGATAGTTTAGGGTTTCATGTCTGAGGTGCGCATCAAGCCCGGTGGTTGGTTCATCTAGTAAAAGCACAGGCGGATTATGGATCATACCCAAGCAGATTGATACACGTTTTCGTTCTCCTCCTGACAACCTGTCAACGCGTTTCGTCATGAGGTCCTCATCAAAGCCTAAAATCGTCAAGACTTCGCGAGCACGTTTCTCGATCTCTTTTTGTCTTAGTCCATACATTCTTCCGAAGAATTGTGCGTTCTGAAGGGCTGTGAAATCATAATAGAGGCTTAGATGCTCCAGCTGGGGCACATAGCCAACCAGAAGGCTGATGAGATTCCCTCTTTTTGTCACATCATAGCCACCAACAAAGGCTTTCCCTTCTGTAGGTCCTATCTGTCCTGTAAGGATTCTCAGCACGGTGGTCTTTCCTGCTCCAGAGGCTCCAATAACTCCAAGAAACTCTCTCTTATTTGCAAAGAATGAAACTCCTTTGAGTGCATAGAACTTACCAAAAGCGACCTTAAGGTCAATGATGTCTATTTCTCGATAGGTTTCCTTCTTCTCACCACGGGTCGTCCTCTTAGAAGTCTTCTTGGTGTCCTCCTTTTCTTTCTGGTTCTCTCTTCTTCTCACTCTAGACACCTCCTACCCGATTACTCACCCTATCAAACATCTTACGACCTTCCTCAATGCTATCCATGAGGACACGTAATGCCTCAACTTTCTGTATTCTATCCATGTCCTCCCGTTTAATGAGGTCTTCAAGTTGCGTGAATGCAGCAAGTAGCATATTGAGTGTGGTATCAATTTCCCGTGTAAGTTCAATGTCTACTTCTGGGATGCGAAGTCTCTTCATCATACGTCTTCTATTGTAGAGAAGACCAAAGATAAGCGATCCAAAGATTCCTACTGAGGTAATCAGAGCCAACTGCGGCATTGTTAGCCACTTGTTTGTTGGTGGGGTAGTTGTCGTAGGTGGCACCTTATAGAGGTCAAAACTCACACTATCATAAGTCATTGCATAGTCTTCAGTTCCTAAAATGATGAAAATTCCATTAATTCTCCCTTCATCACGCCAGTTACCTGGAGCGAACTGTGATGAATAAAGTCCATTTTCTACAAATCCTGCGATGAAGTACGATAGATTTCCATTAGGTAATTCATAGACAATCGCTACAAACAGATCGTCTACCGGGTTTCCATCGATGTCAGTTACATAGAGATTTACATAAACGCTTTCATCAACAGGATATGATGTGGTATTTTCAGAGAGACTAGTCGAAGTTGTAAGGGTATTTCTGAGAAGGTATTGGTTCAGGTTATCAAGTAGCATGCTGTTGTTACATTTAACCAGGTTTTTGTTCATGAATATTTTTGATGAACCAAAGATGGCAATCTCTGGATTCGTCTGGTCTAGGACAGCAACACTATTCCCATTGAGTCTGACTTGAGCTTGGGACTGGTTATTCATTACATATGTGCCGCCACCGAGCCAGACTGATAAAAGTCCAGCCCCTAATCTTGATGATAATACAATATCCGTGGTATTTTCTTCTGAATGGCTTCCTTTAAGGTAATAGCCATACTCAATCAGAAGCGGATTAAGTGCAGTAATATTGGCATTATCGTCATTATCCCCAAGAATAATCAGAGTTCCTCCGCCCTCTGTGAAGTTTCTTAAAACTTGAATATCTGTAGCATTGTATTCCTCTGTGGGTGCGATAATGAAGACGGTTGAGAACGTCGTTAATAGGTCCGCACTTATTTCCACACCGGGCGTCTCTATAAGATCCAGACCCATTTCAGCCATACTCTTTTTCATATTGGAGAGTCCAGAGAATGTGGTCATCCGAAACGAATCCAGCAGTCCCGTTAGAGAATCAAGACTGTCAAGATCGTTCAAACTAAAGTCCATCGATATTTCCTCTGTGCTGCTCGCCGTTACACTACTTTCCTGTGCTAGTTGAAAGTCTAATCCTGATGTTCCTTCTCCACTAGTTAGATCAATAGTTCCTAAACCAAAACTCCCGCCACCCAGTAAGGAGCTAAATCCTCCACCATGTGAAGTATCCAAAAGCATCATTGCACGTGGATATTCCACATTTCGTTCTAGAGTGATATTCGTGGTCCATCCGTGTTCTGTTTCAATTACATAATCACAGATATGATATCCATCCATGCTTATTGCTGGTATCATAAGGAAGAGTGAGAAATCATAGTATCCCTCTATAGTGTCTGCACTTGTAAGCGACATATTACCCCACGAAGATGCATTTCCATAATTCGTGATGGTCATATTTCCTAGGGACTCAGTTGTTGATAGAACAAAACTGTAAAGCCCAAAATCCGCTGGGAATCTTACATCGAATGGTGCAAATGGTAGATCTTTCGGAAAGACTGATGAAGATGATATGGTGTCAATAATGAAGACATCTCTCAGAATAAAGTCATCAAGTAATCCAATGACTAGAATGTCAATGTTCTGCGTGAGTCCAATGACAGACTCAAGGCTAGCAGCGACAGCCCAGATTGCTGTTCTTACTCCGTTTTCTTCGGGTGTCCAAGTGGCAGTCATTTTCATTGCTTGAAATGGTCTGATACTATCGTTCGAGAAGTATTTTGCAAATAATGAACCCTGGTTCTCGAGGCTCTCCGCTACAATCATTGCTGCAATAGCAGAAGAATTCGATTCTCCAATATTCATAATAATTGCCTGTGATTCATAGGTCTGCTCAACATGTGCAATTCTGGGAAGGTGGGCTTCTACGACAATAAGATCTCCTTGATTTGCAATTACTGAAGGCACTTCGTTCAACCACATGGCATCTATTGATGCATCAAGAACAGTGCGATTTTCGCCAAAACCCAATGCAATTGTTACATTTACAGGGTCATTGACTTCAACGGAACCAAAGTCCCACTGCATTGCCAATCCGACACTTCCATCAAAAGAGGTTGAACCTGTCAATGCATTATCTGAAACATGGCTTGAGATCTCAGATGAATTTCCGACCTCAAATGCAGATAGTGGAATACTCGAGTTCAATCCCATGTAGAAGTTTCCATAGGATTCTGAGAGTCCGTATGCAAACAACTGCTCTGAATCAAGATCATACTTGCCGTGGTCATCTATTCCATCAAGATACAAATCAAGACTGTAGGCTAATGCAAGGCTGACATTCTCGATAGGTGCAGACCCAAGATTCAGAATATATGGAGTAATTCTAAAGGCAGTGAGTGGCAAGTTTGAATATGTGGTAAGATTATATGATTCTACAACAAGTGTAACATAGACCTCATCATTATACGACAAGATTCCTACATATCGGTCGTAGTTTGTTGTGGTACTTGCCAACGCCACTTGGTGAAGTTCTCTCTTTACATCAAACATCATCAAATTTGTTGGGTCCATATTATTCCACTTTAGGGAGAACATACCCATCAGTAGGTGGACCCCCGAATCTTGCGCGTTTCTTGTATCGAGAGCCACTATTGTTGTACCAAAGCTACTCATGAGCATAGTAGTGGATGCATCATACCCAGATGCAGTAACCAATCCTAGTGCAAGAAGCGGAGTGCTAGTAGTACGAGTATGTGGCTCAATTGGTGTCTGCCTTGTTTCAAGGTACCTAAAGGCTGCAGGGAGATTGAGTAGACCTGCGCCACCATCATTAGCACCGCAACCAATGGATTCTGCTGTGTCTCGTAAGACATTACCTAATGTAATTGGACTAGCTCTATCAAAGGCTTGAAGAAGTATTGCAGTTGCTCCAGCTACAATTGCTGCTGATGCTGTTGTCGTATCTGCAATAGTATAGTTCTCGTCCACCGTTGAACCTAGAGATCCTCCAAGAAGATCTCCTAGTCCTCCAAGATCCCCAAAGTCTGAGAGACTTAAATCTCCAAAACCAAGACTAGAAAGCCCTACTCCTGCTTTAACTCCAACTACGCCTACTCCTGGTGCGACAAGATCTGGCTTTGTGAGTAAATCAAGCGATGGACCTCTACCCGAAAAATCAGGTATCTCATTTTTTTCTGTATCATATGCTCCAACACAGAATGCAGCTGCACTTCCTCCTGGTGACATTACTGTGAGATAATCAGGGCCATCATCTCCTGATGCTGCAATAACAAAGATGCCCTCAAGTGATACTTTTTCAATGGCTACTGAGACTGCATCGCCAGGAGAGCCAAATGTGTTGAAGGGGAGAAGGATAATATCTGAACCTCGACTTGCTGCCCATTCGATACCTGAAACAATCCAACTCGGTGAGGCAAAGAGACCTCCAAGAGTCACCTTAGCAGATAGTATTGTTGCCCCCGGTGCGATACCTGCATATTTTCCGTCTGACATGTTGCCTGTTCCTGCTGCAACTGAGGCGGCATAGGTTCCGTGCCCGACAAGATCAAGAGGTAAGGTATCTGCTTCAACAAAGGATGCATAAGCTGATACTGTGAGATCTGGATTAAGAGGATCTACTCCTGTATCAAGGATAGCAATAACGACACCTGTTCCATTATATCCTGCATCTACAAGGTCTCTGGCACCAATCCTGTCAATCAGTGGAACATAATCCTCTAGATCTTCTGCTGTCACCTCGACCTTGTCAGGTTGTTCTATCTCTGCTACTTCATTTGACCAGATTCTAGTAATGAAGACCTCCTTGGCTAGGTCAATGATTGAGGTGGCGAGAATCTTTGCCCGAATCATATTGAGCGATTCATATACTTCAAGTAATTCTGCTGTCTTATCTGCAGTAAGGATTGCATTCTTTGCTTTGAATTCAGCCACTTCTGAATCGTACCCAATAAGGACATCCAATCGCTCCTGGATAGAAGTGAGATTGAGAAGGGTCGGGTCAATTTTCTCCTCTGGCGATACTTTATCTGATTCTGCCATTGTCAAAGGAATTACTTGGGTTGTTCCACTAAAGACAATCATGACGATTATCAAGCAGATGAGCAGCTTTCGTACTTGCTGTTTTGTTGCTTTCGTGGGACTCGCCATCCTATCACTTCTCAATTGTTCCTTGGATTAGACCTCTTGTGATTGCAATATAATAATCAACCATATCCGCCAAAGATTTTGTCTTGATAAGCTTCACTCCAATCTTCTTCTCCTCAAGCGCCGCAACACAGCGTTCGGCAATAATTTCCAACGAGTCATCAGTGAAGACTTTCAATAGTTCTCCCCGTTGTAAAACGAACTTAACGCCCTCTACTGCTTCAAGAGCTGTCCGCGCTCTTGGATCAACATCCTCAAGTACAACTCCTACAGCAAAACCTCGTGATGGCATCGACTCTTTGAGTCTTGTAGGTGCTCCAAATGCGACCAAGCTTTTTCCTCTGAGGAACACTGCGACCTTATCGCAAAATTCAGCTTCAACAGGGTAGTGCGTGATGACTACAACTGAGGTGCCATATTCCTGATTGATGAATGTCAAATAGTTCCATAGTTCACTTCTATTGTCGGGATCAAGCCCCGAGGTCGGTTCATCTAGTAGCAACACCTTTGGTTTATGTGCAAGGGCAATTGCAATAGAAACCCTTCTCTGCTGACCTCCAGAGAGTTCACTAGTGGACGAATTACCTTTCTCAAGAATACCGAAATCTCTTAACATGGTCTTGCCTCTCTGTATCAGTTGCCATTCAGGTACATCGTACTGCTTTCCAAAGGCAATGATGTTTTCGAGAGGCGTAAAAGTTTCATACATGTAGGAGAGGTCCTGCGGGCAGTACCCAAAGAAATGGCGGACTTTTTGGGTCTGACGCGAATCGATACCAGCGATTCTGCATACCCCCGTAGAGGGAATATCGCCTATCAATGCCTTGACGGTTGTAGATTTTCCTGCACCAGATTCACCAATGATTGCAAGCATCTCGCCTTCTTTCAGAGAAAACGATACATTTTCTATTAGTTTCTGACCACTCTTCACAGTGACTGTAAGATTTCTGGTTGCAACAACATCTCGATATTCAGGAGCCTGTTTCCAGGCATAAGGCATAATGTATACCTTATTCGCAAGGACTGTAAGATTTGGATTATACCGTGGGCCTATGAGAAGTTGTGGCTGTGCAACATGGAAGATTCTTGGCTCTCCCCCTTCTGTCTCTGGTGCTACTCTTATCTCAAGTGACCCTTCTGGTAAAATTGGTGCTGGCGAGGTTTCTGCACCAACCACGGTACCCTGAATCATAATTGGCAACTTATCCGAAGCCCTTCTACCCCAGACAGTACAGGAAATATCCTGACTCTTCATCTTCTCAAGGTCTTTGACTGCTTGCTGAAGGTCTCGACCATCATAATAGATATCATCGGACATGTTTCTCCTGAGGTAGTTTTGGACAGTAATTTGTGTTGCAGCAACATCTTCTTGTGATGCTGTATCACCTCCAACAGTCAAGACCTTCTCTAGTTCACCAGCTCTCCGTCTTCGTAGATCCTCATCAACGTGAACTGCTATTTTTCTGCTCAAAACACCTTTCTTGAGCTTCAAAATACGTCCCCTGAAATGAACCTCCTTTCCTGTTGTAGTAAGAATCCCTTCAACCTCACAGTGCAGGTCTCGATCCTGTCGTGTGATACACCAATCAATGGCTTCTCCAATTCTTGCCCCTGAGAAGTATGCTTCTTCAACAAAAGTTGGTTTTTCTTCCATGAATGCACTGCTATTTTCCGAATCTGGTATCATCACATCACCTATCCTAATGTTGGTTTTCTTGCAAATATGAAGGTTGCAGCAAGTATTGCGAACACAGAGAATGCACAGAGTCTCAATATTCTATCGAATACCTGAAGTAACGACAATCCCTTGAAGGCTGTATCAATGAGAAGTTTCAAGCCTTGATTCATTGGTAGAATCTCATCTAACGCTCCAACATCAATAAAGAAGCCTGAGAGAATTAGGGTGGCAAACAAGACAAAGAGGAACATCTGGTTTGCCTGCAGTCTTGTATTTGAAATTGAAGAGATGAGAATTCCAGTTGCAGACCCGGTAAGGGAACTCATTGTCATAATTACAACAAGAGCGATGAAGTTCGTATTAAGGTTAAGACTGAACACTAGAACCCAGAGTGAAACTAGTAATAGTGATTGGAAGAAACCAATAATGACATATCCGAGAACCTTTGCAACGATTACTTCCAATCTATTCGTTGGAGTCAGAAGCATTCTTCTAAGTGGAATGTCTCCAACAATACTCTGTGCAGAGGTCATTGCAATACCAAGGTAGCTTGAGAAAATGAC
The DNA here is from genome assembly GCA_016839245.1 of Candidatus Thorarchaeota archaeon. Next base: position 40,751 of record JAEOUN010000055.1, on the reverse strand, counting down.
GATGAAACCACCAAATACTGATTCAATATATCCTCCCTCTGGTGTGAACTCGATAACCATTTCTGGAAATACTTCAGAGCGAATCCAAAGCTTTGATACTCTAAAGAGTATGGCTGCAGCTGATATTATACCCTGGATCGTTGCAGATTCAATCCAATCATTACCGTCATAATGAATCTCGATGTATGTTGGTTCATTGATAGTAAGGTTTGCTTCAAAGCCATCTGGAATTACTACATATGCATCAATCTCCTGTTCATACAGGGCTCGGTATGCGTCATCTGTATTGTTGTAATGGATCACCTCATCAACCAGAGTTGCCAGATATGTCGTAAAATTCTCTGAGAGATCTGCTCCATCATAGGTTCTCGTCGTATCGAGATCAATTACACCAATCACATAACCTTCTTCTTCATCAGTTGTGGTAATATTCTCTGGGATTGTTGTTGTATTGGTAGTAATGATTGTGGTTACATTGGTACTACTCCCAGTTCCACTTGTTCCAGTACTCAAACTCATACCTGCTAAACCACTTGAATCAGTAACATACCACAACATGCCAATAAGTGCTGCTGGAAGGAGGAAAATAAGGAGTATAGCTACTTTGTCCTTTACTATGAGACGCAGTTCTTTTGCGACCATATTTCTTATACGTCTGGATGGTTTTGTAAGGACTTCAGCCAATTGTACTCCCTCTTTTTAGGTGCTATCTCGTGTCATCTTTGTATCAAGTTTGTTGTCTGACAACTGCTCATGTCCGGACATTGTCTATTAAGGATTTACCGTTAAAAGAACTTTGACGGGAATATTATAATTAAGGGGTTTTACTATTCATAGATACGATTGTCACAACCCAGTTATATTGTTGGAAGGTACAATATTGATTCTAGATGAATTATCTCGCCTTGAACGATTTCGAAGGGCCGCACAGAACCACGGGATTTCAATATCTGATGAGGGCTTCCTTCCTAATCAAGAGATAGACCATCTTAGAGCTCAACTGAATGCTCAAATATATCTGGAATCAGAAAAATGGATGCTTCCTTCATGGGCTTATCTGAGTCTTCGAGATATTGACCTTGAAGAGAAGTTGATTACTGATTTTACTAATACCTCCTACAATAATTGGTCAAATATTGGCGGCGTTGGAGCTACTAGTTATGGCATAGCTGATTCGAGAGGTCTTCTCACAGTACGCTTTGATTGCGGATCCATCGATTTTTGGCTTCTTGATAAGAATTCAATCATCTATCCGGCATTGCTTGGCAAAGATGAATCGCGATTGTACTTAGTTTCCACAGAGGATCAGTTGTATGAATGGACGCGCCATATTGGATCCATCGAATTCAATCGATTAATCTACCATGTAAAGAAGAATCAAAATGAGTTCATCTACAATGAAGTTGTTTTACGAAATAACGGGTTGGAAAAGGCAACAATCACATTCTTTGTTGTAATTCGACCAATGTCTGTGTTTGGATTTGAGCCAATAGAACGGATCGAATTCGATAGTGAATCAAGAGCGATATTTGTTAATAATCATCTATCACTCATGTTTACAAATAATCCCCATACTATATTCTTGGATGAGAATTGTAAAAAGGAACTTCCTAATACACTATTGACTGGTAGTGCTGATGCCAAAAGTTTGATTGAATCACCCTCAGGTCAGGCAACAATTTTGTTAAAATATGAGATAACCCTTCCTCCTGCAGGGTCAGAAAATATCTTATTTGTATCTCCACTTGCATCTCTCGCACGGGATAGTACACTGCCCTCAATTAATCCTACTACAAGGGATCGTGATTCATCAATTGGAAATTGGTATGCTTTCGCGGATAATAGAGTCAAGGCAGTATTTCCTGAAGATGTTTTTGACCTAGCATTTTCTCAAGCAACTGTCATGTTAGCAATTCAAGCGCTTTCAGTCATGTTTCCAGACGATTCTTATCTCGCATCTCAAAATTGGAGAGAACGGATGCGTATCTTTGTTGCTCTATTACGTTCCGGTTGCATCGAAGTTGCTCAGCAAGTTGCAAATGACCTCTCAGAAAGAATACAACTTCCAGATGGCCCTCTTGATACGTCAATTTTTAGTCCTATTCTATGGGGGCTTCTCCAATTTTCAAATCATGCACTTTGCAGTTCTGAAGAAAAGAATACAATCTTCCTTAGAAAAATGACAATGGGCGTATTGGAGAGCATACGAAAACAGCAACAATCCACTCCTGATGAAGAACTATTACAGGGTTATAGCATTCTCAATGAATCAATGTTTGATGACCTTATCCAGCAGCTATGGGATTTTGCATCTTTGAAATCTGCATTTACATATTTTACTGATTTGAAAGATCAGGAGATAATTCAACATTTAGCAGATATTCTTGAGAGCAGTCATCAAAGACTTGAGCAATCTTATGATGAGATTAATCATGCGCGGTGGTTAAAACCTGATGATCCAATGATGCATACAGCAGAGGAACGAATACTCGAATTACTCTCTACAGTTGCTTTACTACGAATTACAGTGGATGAATCCTCATTATTGGAAACACTCAGTGAAAGAATTGCTAAGCGAAGAATTGTTCATAATCTATGGAAGAAATTTCATCCAAAGGATCAATACTCAAGCCATCTGGCACTTCGTTTGGCTCATTTTTATGTTTTTACGAAACAGCGTGAGTTCGTTGAACCATTACTCACACGAGCAATTGAATTCCTTACTGAAGACTATCTTCTTCCTGAATATGTTGATATCAAGAGTTATGGAGGAAGTGAAGGCGTTGGTGCAAGTATTCTTGCAGCGTCAGATCTTATCCTGCTCTTGCGTGACATGCTTGTGTTTGAAGATGGATCGAATTTGGTATTGTTTTCTGGCATTCCTGATGATTGGTTTACATCAAAAAGACCTCTTGTTGTTGAAGATTTGCCAACCGATTACGGTCTTGCACGTATAGAAGTTGGTTCATCTGCAAATCAATATCAGCTTGAGATTGACATAGATGATCTACCAGATGAACTTGAATTCCATGTACCTCCTAGTGTACCACTTCCTATGGTGAAAGCCTACGGGTCAAGTATTGTTGAACGAGTCTCTAAAATTAAAAGTCCCTTTCTAAGAGTAGTGCCACATTCAGATGAAGTCGTTCTCACTTTTCACAAATGATCACTAGTATCTACCACTAATTCTAAGTAGTCGGCACCCTCTGCAACCATAATGTCATCCAAGAGACCTTATCTCCTACTTTCAGTCATAATCCTCCTATGGGGGATGAATTATGTAATTTCTCGGTTACTATCAGGGATAAGTCCAATTCACATATCTGGTATTCTCTTTGGATTATTCAGGTACTCTCTTGGTGCTCTGACAATGATAGTTGTACTTGTCACTAGGAGAAAGGGGATAAGTATCATTCGTGATGAAATCCGACCATACAAGACCCTCCTTCTTCTCAGTGCTCTCTTTTCAGCAATTTTTGTCATGGCTTCCCATATGAGTGCTGAATTCGTAAGTTCCAGTACTACTTCTATAATTGTAAATCTCTGTCCGATTTTTGTACTTCTATATGGTGTCTACTATCTCCATGAACGACTCACTTATCATAAGTTGATTGGTTTCTCTCTTGGACTAGGTGGTGGTCTAATTTTTCTGTGGGCCTCTCTCGTGTCCTCCTCAGGACTTGAGATAGGTGTCCTCCTTGCACTTGTTGCAATGTTTGCTTGGGGATCTTATACAATCACACTCCATTATCTGGAAGGAGCAGATCCATATATCGTGATGGCAGTAAAGCATGTGACATCTTCCATCATGATTCTTCCTTTTATTGTCCTTCTTGTAATGGAAGGAACCTCATTTGTTCTCGTCTTGGATATCTGGTTAATACTTGGGATTGCATTCTCCGGTGTGTTGGCATCAGGTTTAGCTTATGTCCTCTATTTCACAGCAATTGAACTCATAGGGGCACCTAAAGCATCATCTTTCTTGTTTCTAATTCCCTTTGTCAGCGTCGTGGGGGATTTTATTCTTGGTGAGCCACCAGTTCTGATTGCTTTAGTAGCCGGAACAATTGCACTAATTGGAGTTGGATTTGTTAAGTGGTCTGGCTCAACCAATTCCTAATTAGCTAAATCATATCTTAATTCGATTTGGAACGTTATCATCGCGCCATTGCCATATGTCGATATAGCATCGTGTTTCCTTTGGGACCTCTTTCATCTTGAGTCCTGCATAGATGTGTGCGCCATCGATAAAGGTGTCACCTTTCTTCGAATATCGTTCCAAGAATTGCAGGGCACCATCATCAAACTCTCTCGCAACAATTACTGCTCTCGATGGAAAATACGGTCTAAATACGAGTTCATCTTTTTCCATGAATCGTACGCCATATCTATCTAGGGAGTCTATAAAATCTATGAGTTGCACTCGGCCCAGAGTTCCCTCGGAAACTTTTACAAAAATATATCGTTCCCCAAAGAGATTGCCCCCATTGTTCTGTTTTGCTTCTTCAATGCTTGTATCAATAAGCAGGTCAATAATACCTTGTCCCCCGTCACGCTTGAATAGTCGAGCTTCGATTGAAACTTCTCCACCGTATTCACTATGAACGAAACCTGAGACCTGACTAACAAAGGGATTCTTAATACGTTTCAGAAAATCATCAGCAATCTCCTCAAAATCCTCATAGTCTGAAGTCAATGGTTTTGATGTAATGAGTCTTCCATCCTCAAATCTTCGCCCGAGTTCGTTTGCTAAGGAGTATGCTTCTTGATACTCTTTCTTCTTTGGAGAAATAAGAGCAGTAATGGTCTTCTCTCTTGGTGCCAAGTAGATGACTTTCTCCTCTGTTGTAAACGATGATAGTCCCCCCAGTTTCATCTCTCGAGAGAAATGTCCTATTGCACTTACAAAACTCGAGAAGAGCGAGGGATCTGTTTTTCCTTTCATTTTTGAATAGAGTGGAACTCCGGAAGAAGCCTCGAAAATCACTACACCTTCAATGTCCATTTTCTTGCGCGTCCTGTCAGTGGTGCAAACCGCAGTCAAACCTCTTTTAATGATATTTAAGATGGCATACAATTTGGTTATTTAATGGGGCTTTCTGGTGCTTTTACAAGATTCTGTAGGATTTTATTACTATAGAATGGTGCCTGTCTGTTTAGACAAGGTATTACGGAGCAGCGAGAACATGTATATTGGAAAAGGATCTCTTTGCTTGGTGTATCGCCGACTGCTCTTGTAAACTCCTTATATTCTTCTCCATAGAATACGGACTTCTTTGAGGCAAATGTAATAAATGCAGAACTATGAAGATTTTCCAAAAACGTACAGGACTCTCTTCCCGTTGAATACATATTAGCAATCAAGGCCATGGCAGGAGCGAGAGAACATGAGAGTGTATATCGTTTGGACTCCCATGTTGTTTCAAATCCATCTTCAATTGCCCCAACTTCCCATAGCCTAAATGTTTCGAGACCTGTTTTTTTGTCAGTATCGAGAACTGCTTCTACGATTTTTCCGCCACTCTTTTCCTGGCCATATCTAATTGACAATCCTCTAGGTATATGTGACGCGCGTCCGCAGAATCCATACCATCCTCCTGTTTTTTCATATCTTATGAATTTCATGATTGCTTCAGCTTCATCGATTTTCTTCTCGAGTTCATGAGCTGGTACCCATATCATATGATCCTCACATCGCATCTCGCCGCACAAAGCGCAGGGGTATGATTTCTGATTTGTCTTGACATAACCGAATCTTTTGCACTCCTCACATGTTGTCATTATAATACTCTCAATTTTCTCTGATTAGTGAAATACCTCTCCGGCTAATGTCTTCTTCTCCTCGGTAAGAAGCCTTATGAGTATGAGATAACTCTTTGAACCGAGGCCATTAGTGATGACTGATGCAATCTTCTCATCTGACTTTCTTGTCATTGGTAGTGGACTATCTGGGCTACTCTTTGCTCTAAAGGCTTCAAAATATGGAACCGTTCATATTCTGACTAAGCGAAGACTGACAGACTCATCTACTGCTCATGCACAGGGCGGGATTGCAGCTGTAACCTCCCCTGAGGACTCCATTGATCTACATGTTAAAGACACCTTAGAAGTAGGAGATGGTCTCTGTCATCCTGATGTTGTTAAAGCTATTGTGAGCAGCGGTCCTGACCGAATTAAAGAATTAGTTCAACTCGGTGTAGACTTTTCAGAAGAAGCTGCCAATGGTGAATATGAACTTGGTCTTGAAGGTGGTCACAGTAAGCGACGCGTACTTCATGTCAAAGATCATACGGGTGAGGACATAGAACTAGCTTTGGTTGATCGTGTAAAGAAAACAAAGAATATCAAAATCTTTGAGAATCACATGGCTGTAAATCTCTATGCTTGGAACAACCGTGTCTATGGTGCATATGTTCTTGATACTAACACCAATGAGGTCGAACGGTTTGCTGCGAAAGTGACTGTTTTAGCAACCGGTGGTGCAGGTAGAGTCTTCCTTTATACCAGTAATCCAGACATCTCTACTGGCGACGGAATAGCAATGGCTTTTCGTGCTGGTGCAAGTGTCATGAACCTTGAAATGGTTCAGTTTCATCCCACCCTTCTATACCACCATAAAATCCGCTCTTTTTTGATTTCTGAAGCATTGCGAGGAGAAGGTGCATTACTACTAGGACCTGATGGTACGAGATTTATGCCCAAATATCATGAAGATGCTGAGTTAGCTCCCAGGGACGTTGTTGCTCGAGCAATTGATCACGAGCTGAAGCGAACAGGTGCTGACCATGTATGGTTGGATATCTCTTTCAAAGATGCAGATTTCATCCGAAATCGTTTTCCGCAGATTTATGAAACTTGTCTAACTGCTGGTGTAGATATTACAAAAGAACCAATTCCAGTTGTTCCTGCTGCTCACTATATGATGGGCGGTGTGAAGGTCGATATCAATGGTAGAACTGATGTTCGAGGTCTTTACGCAATTGGTGAAACTGCATGTACAGGATTCCACGGTGCAAACAGACTGGCCTCTAATTCACTTTTAGAAGCTGCAGTCATGGCACATAATGCGTCAATTGCTGCAGATGAAGATAGGAAATTATCCTTCACTAAAATTGAAATTCCTCCCTGGGATCCGGGTGAGGCGGCAGATCCTGACGAACTTGTTGTCATCTCTCATCTATGGGATGAGATACGACGCATCATGATCAATTATGTAGGTATTGTCAGATCGAATAAGCGAATGATACGTGCAAGAAATCGAATTGGCTTTATAATACGAGAAATCAATCAGTTCTATTGGGATTTTAAAATCACTCTGGATCTGGTTGAGCTGCGTAATATCGCATTAGTTGCCGAATTGATAATTAAAATGGCTAGAATGCGAAAAGAGAGCAGGGGCGCTCACTTCAACAAAGATTTTCCAAATCAATCAACACAAGTCGTTGACACGATTATGAAAAAAGGGTACAATCCTGTTGAGTAGTATTTCAATCTTGGAGGCTCTTTATTGAGGAAACGCGATCATGTGATTGCATTCCTGTTACCTTTCTTTGTACTGGTTGTCATTCCATTCTGTTTGCTATTCTACTCCAATGACATGGCCGGGGGATGGAACTTGCCATACATGCTCGAAATTATTACGGTTCTCTTTGGTCTTATTCTGATTGTATTTGGATTGTTCTTGATGGTGATCGCTATCAGGTTGTTTCACGGAGTTGGAAAAGGTACTTTGGCTCCTTGGGCGCCTCCTCAGAATCTCGTTGTTGAAGGAATCTACCAACGGACAAGAAATCCTATGATCTCTGGTGTAGTACTCATTGCTTTTGGTGAAGGCGTGATTTTCTCATCATTTTCAATTCTATGTTGGGCACTTCTTTTCCTCATATTGAACCATCTCTATTTCATCATCTATGAAGAACCAGGATTGCAGAGGCGATTTGGTGAGGAATATAATCAGTATAAGGTGAATGTTCCTCGTTGGTTTCCTCGAAGAATTCCATGGAATCCAAATCATGAATCTGCGGAATAAAATTCTGGTTGAAGATTTGGCAGGTTTCTCCAGCGATTATTATAATCGTTAAGCGGGCTTCGAGGAGATTTTTCATCACCCCACCGATCTTTGAATTGACTGAAATTAGTTTGAAGTAATGGCTTTAGTCCATTTTTGGTGTGCCAGATTTCTCCATTCTCTCTTATCTTATCACAAATGATTCCACCATAGCATCTTGGCTTGCTATGTGGTGATGGATAGTTAGCGTGGGACCCCAAAGCTACCCAGATGTTGATGTGTTTCTCATCAAGAGATGGTTTCTCTGGATTGTATTTGCCTAATGTCAAAGCAAGAGAAGCAACCCTCGCTTCTAAATGGTTTGAGAGAAGCCAAATTGCATCCGTGACATCTATGCCCTCATAGAGTCGTACCTCAACATGCTCCCAGTCTCCAGTGTGTTTTCCTAACCCAAATGGTGCTTGCGGAAAGTCGTTGTATCTATACCAAAACCAGTATCGTAGTTGGATAATATCATCATCAATCCACGTCTCATAGTAGCAGGGTGTTGTTGGGCTCATATTCTTGGGTGATTTGTCTTCTTGAAAATTATTCCAATTATATTTGAATTGTTCGTAGACTTCTTCAGCATTAGAAGGATAGCAGCAAAACACTCCCTCATCTGGATGGAAGTGAAGTATTGGCGCATAATCGTTGACTACTTGTTCGATGTTCATCAATACATCAGTTTAGCTATCATCAATATGAATGGTGTGGCTTAATCTAGATATTGGATTTTTCCTTAACAACAACTCCTCCTGGTATTGCACATACCGAGCTCTCTGCAATCAATCCGCTCTCTCTTTCATATTCTTCAACTATTCTACGCCTTATCTCTTCAGTATTGCTTGTTCTTGTTAGTAGGAGGAGGTTTCCACCAAGACCTGCACCAGACAGTCTACACCCAAATACTCCTTTCTGATTCTTGGAAATCTTCATCAATAATTCCAAATTTGGGTGAGATACCTCATACAGGTCTCTTGAGCTATTATGCGACTCGATCATCAGTTTTCCAAAATCCATGATATTATTCTCTTTCAACGCAACAATACCCTCTCTAACACGTTGATTCTCTTGTATGATATGCATCACTCGATGGAGCAATTTCTCATCAAGTATTTCTGAGATTTTTTCCACATCTGATGCTGTAGTTGCAGAAAGATTCGGAATGTACCACCCAGCTTCCTGCAGGCTTTGAAGGGCAAGACGACACTCATTTTTTCTATCATTCAGAATATTTCTTGACTCTCTTGAAACCATTGAGTTGACAATAACAAAGGATGCTTCTGGTGGCATTATGACATCATGCGTCAAAAGATTCCCACAGTGAATTTCAAGAAGGGCATGTGGTTTGCTCAATTGAGACGTAAACTGATCCATGACGCCACATGCTATTCCACAAAATAACCGTTCTGATTCAAAGGCAAGCATTGCTTTTGATTTCGGTAAAATATCCAACTTGTTGAGATATGCAATTGCATTTACTAGCGACACCTGCAAAGCCGCAGATGAGCTAAGCCCGCCACCTTGTGGAATGTTGCCATGAATTATTGCTGTAAGCCCTGTGATGTCATGATTTCTTCTTTTAAAGGCCCAAAATACTCCTCGTGCATAATTGCTCCACTTATCATCTACTACTTGCAGACTATTCAAATCGAATGTAGATGTTTCATTGAATTCTATTGAATGGAGTCTAATCTCATCACTGAGGGTGCCAAGAGTCCACACAAATTTGTCAATTGTTGAAGCTAGTACAAGTCCTCCATTGTAATCAGTATGATTCCCGAGTATCTCTATTCTTCCTGGAGCTCTTGCTACCACAAGTGGATTTTCTGATTCTTCTACAAGCTCATGGTATTTTTCAATAAGAATCTCGGGAATCTCTGAACTCAAAGTGCATTCCTCAGTTCTGTGGCTATCTCCTCGGGACTGGAGTCATTTGTGTATGTTCCTGTTCCTGTTTCTAGACCTGCTAGATATTTCAATTGAGAACGGCTTCTCCATGGAGGATATAGCTCAATATGGAAATGCCAAAATGGATGTTGCCCATTAGATGGTCTAGTATGAAATGCCATAACATATGCCATTTCATCGAACACTTGAGAATATCTTCTAATGGTGTCTTGCACAGTCTTCCCTAGCTCCAACAATACATCCTCCAGTTCCAACAAGCTTCCTACATGACTTTTAGGATAGATATGAACCTCATATGGTAGGCGTGCAAAAAAGGGGACAAGGGACACAAAATTAGTCGTTTCATATATGATTCGACTTGTTTCAGATTTCAACTCATCTTCAAGAATCTCACATACAAGACACTTCTTCTCCTGTTCCCACTTCTGTTGAAACTGTTTCAATTCACATCCTATTTTTGCTGGGATAAATGGAAGCGCATAGACTTGAGCATGTGGATGGTCTAGACTAACACCAATGGATCTCCCTCTGTTTTCGAATTCAAAGACATATTCAATACCTCTCTCACGATCTAATTCCTTGAAGACTCTGAAATACTCACGGAAAACTCGTTCGAGTTGCAAGTCATTCATCTGTTCAAGTTGTTCATTATGATCCGGAGATAGCACAATGACCTTACAATATCCATGTGCTGGTGCTTCCATGACATACTGCTCATCCAAAGGAAGAACTCCAACTGTCGGGTCAAGCGCAGAATATTTGTTATCTAGGGTTAACACGTCCCATCCTTGCCCTGTTTCTTCTCTGTTTGGACAAAATGGGCACTCAATGGATGAATCTTGGAATGGTCTTTCCGCTCTCTTTGGTGTCACAATTACCCATTCGCCAAGCATTGGATTCCATCTTATGGTACTCATGATACCTCAGATTATGTTCATATCATGTTCGTTAAATTCGTGCCGAATCATGAAATTTCTGAGAATATAAGGTGGTTTCATTGGATGCGGACATGATTAATCGACTTGAGTTGCTTGGCCATAATGCGTGGGTTGCTGAAGAGCGACTTCGTCTTGGTGGATGGATATTACGTGCTGATCACGGAGTAACACGGCGAGCTAATAGTGTACTTCCAATTGCCTCCCAGAATATTCCTATTGACATGGCAATCAATTCAGTCATTGATTTCTACGAATCTCGAAATCTTGTCCCTCGATTCCAAATCACTGAGGTTAGTCACCCGCAAGGTCTTGATAGTGAACTAATTGAAAGAGGTTTTACACTAGGGCTTCAGGTTGAGATATGGACAGCTCCGCTCTCTTCACTTATAGCGAAAGACACAATGTTGGATACTGAAATTTCTGACTCTATATCTAATGAATGGATTGAAACGTATAATCTTGGTTCTGACCACGATCCTGCTACGTTCAATATTAGAAGAGCTATCATGGAAAGAACACTGCAACCAAAAACGTATGCGTTATCAAGAGTAAACGATGAAGTCCTTGCAGTGGGATATGGTGTTGTTGAGGATTCCTGGTTAGGTATATTCAATATTGCCACGCGTCCCGAAAAAAGGCGTCTTGGTGCGGCTACTTCGGTTAATAGACATCTTGGTATTTGGGCGCAATCTCTTGGTGCAACAGACGCATACTTGCAGGTTGAAGTGAACAACTTTCCAGCAAAAAAACTGTATAAGAAACTTGGATTCTCTCATGCTTATAGATACTGGTATAGAGATCTGGTTGAAAAAGAAGATTCTGCTGCAGGCTGCTAAGCATCCCCTGCAGCATTGGAGGAAATCTTTACTTTACTGTCTTTATTAGATCTAAGAATTCTGACTTGATTTTTTGAGCTTCTTCAGATCCACCAAAATCGCCTGGTGAAACACTTAGATCATTGCCCTTCAGCATTGCCTCAACAACCAAGACTCCTGGAACCTCTATCTTGTATCCTTGCGCACCTGCTTTTTCTATCTTCTCGCTATACACAATGTCTGCATGCTTCATGATTGACAACATGAGATATGCTGCTTTCCTTTCAGCTAGGGTCACTGTTGGTGCCATAGAGATAGTTGATGATGGTTGTGCTTTTGGCGGTATACTAATTGGCTCTTCGATTGTTTTTGCAACAATAGCTGGTTCTGGTTCTGTAACATATTTCTTGGTGGGTGCTCCGGGTATTGGCTCTTCGTGCAGAGATGTCTCTCTCTTGAAGGCTAACACCTTGTCATCAAAACTCCATTTTGCATTTAGAACATCTTTGAATGCCATAATAGCGGAGGCTATTTCAGAGTCTGTGTCATCTTTCTCCATCATCTCAACGAGCTTTGATGTTGCGAGACCGATGGTTGTTACTCCAATTTTGAATCCCGATTTTTGAATTCCTCTTCCCATACGGAGTGTATGCATTCTTGTTGGCATACTAACATTACGACCAATCCATACCCAGCATGTATCATTGTATTCGTCCAATACAATAATTGCATTATCACTATTCACTTGTGATATATCAAGTGGAATTGGTCCGACCTCTCCAGAATCATCTTTCAGCATCAACATGAATGCTTTCCTAGATAGCTGCTTCATTATGGAATTGGGCCTCCTTGAATATATATTAGTCCCACAAAAACATCTTCCGATGATTGTTTAAAAGAAATTCTTGGATGGATGATTTTCCTTCCATTTGCATGGTTGAGAAATTCTATGTTGAAAAACTTGTACTACTCATATCTATCTCAGTATCAATTACAAGTATTGACTGCGTATCCTCGATGCCTTTTATTCTACGAACTTTTACTGTAATTATCTCAACAAGCGTTTCCATGTCGCGACCGCGCACCTCTGCAACTATGTCATACGGACCGAAGACCTTGTGTGCCTCATCCGTCACTGAAAGCGCCAGAACATCTTTCAGAACCTCGTCTTCTTTTCCCACAGCTGCTTTGATCAAAATATATGCTTTGACCAATCAATACACCACCAGATACAATTCCTCCTCAAGGAAAGTGGTACATAACTCTTGCTCTTTTTCTTCAGACCTGTTTAAATTATCTATTTTTTCTTATAACTATCAGAATAATATACACGAAATTACTTAATAAGTACGTTACAGCGAATACTTCATATTATTTCCTATTAATAACATGGAAATAAGCACTGCAAGATATTGTAGAAATGCAATCTCTGCACAGAGGTGACTACCGTGGGCAAGAAGACGTTAAATTCTGTCCCCTGTGCAATGCATATGGGGTCAATTAAAGGAATATTCTGTCAAGACGAATCAATAGACAACATAAAGAAAGTTCCTATCCTGGTACCAGCTAATTGTAATGATGGGCACAAATTTGTGCATCTTGTCTGCAAGCATTATGCTGTGCTAGATTATAATGTGGCGGAACCTGTTATCTCTACTGAATCTGAAAGGAATTCAGTCAACAAGGTCCAAAAAAGTTTCGACAATTACTAGGGGGAAAATTGATGATTCAGAGTATAAACATTGTAAACGAACAAGACGAAGCATTAGCTGTTGTACCTGCTGGAGCGTTCCAGTTGGATGCGAATCTGTGCCGAGGATTCTTGCCGGATATACCAATATATTCTCCGAGAATCTCGAGACGCTGTCTGAATGAACAAATACGACAACTTTCCGAAGTCGGAAAATCCCTTGAGTGTATCTCATGGGTAGTATCAACCAGCACCATCTTACACGGGTGATAGATCATGGCTCAAAGAGTTCCAATCTTCAAGACCATTCTCATCGGTGAAGGTGGCGTAGGGAAGACCAGTCTCACGATCCGATTTGCGGAGGACCGCTTTGATCAAGATATGAAGATGACCATCGGTGTAAACTTTGCCTCAAAGAAAGTATCGGTGGACGACCAAAATGTGACTCTAATGTTGTGGGACATGGGTGGGCAACCCCGGTTCCGTGACGTCGTGAGTGACTACTTTAGAGGTGCTCGTGCTGCAATTGCTGTCTATGATTCCACACGATTCTTCTCACTAGACCGCCTACGTGAATGGATTGGGAGAGTGAAAGAGAATGTTCCTGACTGTAGATTCTTCCTCGTTGCAAACAAGGTTGATGAGCGGCATAATGGCTTTGGTGTATCCTATGAGGACGGTGCTGCCTTTGCACAGCAGTATGATGCTCCATTCATGGAGGTCTCAGCCAAGACTGGTGCGGGTGTCTCTGAGATGTTTGAAAGAGTGACCCGTTCGCTACTAAATCAGTAGCCTTTACGCTTCATTCTTCGTGCCCACGGAGCAATGAATACCCGGACCGGAGGCGACTCCGGTCCACCTTCTTTTCTATCACTTTGCTATTTCTAAATTCTTATCAAAGATTCATACAATGAATACAACGAGGCGAGAATCGCTGTTCTTGCAAGAAGACTTGGACTTCTCATCTTTTCAGTTCTTGGTCTAATAACTGATATACTTGGTCCGTTCCTGGTCTAATTGTTTTCAATGGTTATACATTACTTACAGTCGCAGCCGCTGCTTGGACATCGCCCTGGACACTGATCAACTGGGCGCTCTCTCTATGGCTTGGTGTTGCAGCATTGCGATACATCAGAGGAAAATCTACAAGAAAGCAGCTCACTATCCTAGTCCTTCTCATCATTTTGCTTGATGCAGGAATAGCACTCTCATCCATGATCGCCATGAACAGGTCATTTACTGCATCCTATATTCTTCCAATCCCCTTATACCCGATTGCAATGTTACTCCTTGCCAAATATGTGCATGAGCCAATGGATGACTCTTCGACAGATAATCGAGTAATTCATGTCCCCTTTAGAACAAGAGTATCATCAAGACTTAGACATAAAAAACCTAATGATGAAGATCTCAAATCTGATTGAACCTAAAATGTCGATAAATCTGAGAATATGTTTCGAAAAAACTGAAGGGGGACTGAGCCCCATGCTCAGCCCACTGTTTGGTTTCCAAAAGCAGTACGTTTGAGCTGACTATCCTTGCATGGCAAATCTAGGACACTTGTCTTTGGTTATACCAGGAGTTTCGCAAGGTTTATTCATGCCCGTATAGAACTTGAATCCGTCAACACCGCACTTACCCTCGGCCGCATTATATTCTGAACAGGTCATTGATTCATTCTTCCAATCGGTCTTACTAGTCCACGGTCCCAACTACAAGTAGTCCGGCTTGGACTGTTAATTTTCACCTTCCGGTCGATGCATATTAAGCTATTTCGGTTAGTCATATTCTAGTATATGAGTTCGCGATAGGTGCTATTATAATAGTTCTCGCTGTTGAAGTATGGATTTCAGGAGAGCTGGCTGGTCTGTGAATATCCCGTCTACACCTAGGTCGAGGAGGTAGTTCATTGTTGGTGCATCATTGATGGTCCAGACATGCACTGCTACGCCGTGGTCATGTGCCATTCTGATGAACTTCTTTGTGACGACAGTGAA
This sequence comes from Candidatus Thorarchaeota archaeon, assembly GCA_016839245.1. Next base: position 25,350 of record JAEOUN010000055.1, on the reverse strand, counting down.
GGGTCCTGATTTCATAGGTACTTGGAATGCTCTGTAATGGATATCCTCTCTCTTGATTCTTGGAATTCCCAACTTCGAGAAAAATACGAATTTTTTAACCTCTCCAGGATGAGCACTTGTTGGAACTTCAGGGAGAATTTCTCTGAACAGCTCAATCTGTGTATCGGTGAATGAAGCTATGATAACTGATTGTTTCCTGTCCATATCTGAGATGAGGTCTGCTAGTGCCTGTGGAGCCGCTGGAAAGGTATCTTTGATATCTAAATTAAAAACAGTTTCAGGAAATCTCTCGAAGACCTCGCGTAGGGTGATAATCCTGAGACCATTCCCTCTGAAGGGATATGTTGCTCCACCATCTGTAGTGAAAGTATATCCAAGATCAAATTCATATAATTCTTCTAAGGTATAGTCACGTACAGCTCCTTCTTTCCCTGTTGTTCTCATTAGAGTATCATCATGAAAGAGGACAATCTGGTCATCTTTTGTCAAGCGTGCATCTGATTCTATAATATCTACTCCTAATCCCACAGCAGCCTCAAGAGCAGCCATTGTATTTTCTGGAATATTCCCTGATTCACCTCTGTGAGCCATAATCAGAGGATGACCAATATAAGAGAGCAGTCTATCTGTCATTGTGACATGCCTAGCATGCCGCTGAATAAGTTCTTTGTTGTCGACTAGAATTGTTTATGAGAAGCATTGATTAAGAAAAGAACGATTAGAATGGTGGACGGGGACAGTCGTTTTCCAGAGTTTGAAAAATACCTATCGAAAAATGAAAATCGCATTTCTTATCCAGAGGATCTACCTTATTCCACAGAGTTGGCTGCAGGTCTTTTATCAGTATCAAGCGGAGTCACTCTCTTTGTTATCTCATATTCTACCGCAAGCTTGGTCAAATATATTGGATTATTTTTGGTTCTTTCTGGAATCGCTTTATGTCTGATAGGTTTCGCTAAAATTAGAAAAAAGATAAGAGAGTGCGGATTTAGGGGATTATCTCGTACTACTATCTCCAAGACAATAATGTATCTTGACTCAATTATAGTGCAACCTGATGAACTGGAATCGCCTGCTCCCTATCATGAGGCATCAAGCCTCTCTTCAAGTGAGAAAAGTCTGGCGTTCGATGAAGTTGTAAACTTCATCAAACAGACGTCTGACATCATTACTTGGCCTTTGGATTTTATTATTGATACTCAAAGACATTCAAAATGGCTCAAGAGAAGAATGATTCTTCTAGTCATATCTGCAATTGTATTATCACTCGGTATAGGTTTTGGTACCTATAGCGCTTTAACCTCAGAATCAGCTATCATTGCCTTTCTTGGAATTACTCTATTCTATTTATTCTTAGTCACACTATACTGTATTTTTCAAAGTGTATACATCTATGTGCGAATTCCAGTCTTGAAAAAGACAGTAGACTTGAACACTTCAAAAATGCAAAAGCTTGAAGAAACATTGAATGAAATATTCACACTCTTACAGAGCGACTATTCCAATCCCCTTCGCTTCTATCTGGTCAGAGAATACCCTCAGTTAGTTTATACTGGTCGAACAAAGACGAGTTACGCACTTGTGAGATTGAAGGAAGCAGTGTTCTATCCTGAAGTCAGTGTTGGGAATAACTGATATCGATTTATCCCGACCAAACAATGATCTGCTCTTCAATGTCAAATTCCCTTCAACCAATGGGCAAATTCCTTAATAAGGTGGCAAATCAGTGGCCAAGAATGCCTTCACATGAAAGCGAAATTAATGTCCAAGTCACATGGACAAAATCTGGTATTCCGACTGCTCAGATGATAATTGATGCCGCTGCCGCTGGAATGGTTTCTCGAAAAGATGAAGCATATCACGAATTCATCTCGGATCTCAGTCTAGAACGTGCAAAGGAATTTCTAGCCAAGATGATACAACTTGGGCATGAGAGTGTCTTGGAGCATATTGTCTTTCAATTCTGGCTAAGCATGTCAAGAGTTGCATCACATCAACAAGTACGTCATAGGATGGCATCCTACACACAGATGAGCCTGCGAAAGAAACGAGACCTATCTACTGATGATTTTGTAGTGCCTCCTCAGATTAGAGAGGAAGACCTTGCTGATTGGCTAAAGGACATCCAACTCACTATTGATATATACAACAAATGGCTAGAGAAAGGCTATGATGTTGATGTGGCTCGTCGACGACTTACTCAGGATGCACGTACTGATATGATTATGACAATTAATGCACGCTCGCTCCGTAACTTCTTCAGCCTCCGAGCGAAACACGAGGCTGATTTCGAGATCCGTGCTGTTGCCAAGAAGATGTATCATCTGATAGAAGAGGAAGGGCTTTCATTCCTCTTTGATGATATTGGTTTTGAATAATTCGTGTGTCATTACTAGAATTAAAAAGAATGGAAAATCAAAGGCATATTATGTCATCTTTACCATTTCCTGAGTTGTGGTTCATCTCGCCCCCCGACACTGGATCTGGTTTCCTGTTTATTGCAACACACACCACTGATTACCTTGATGATATCGCGAGACTGTTGATTGATAATGAATATCATCTAGCCGCATCCCTGTGCGATGAAAGCTCAAGATTTCACGTAAAGAATGATTGTGGAATTGTCTATTGTTCCTGCACGAGTGATGATGGGCTACCTTTCATTGGCGGCTCCATCATTCCGTATCTCTCAAAACGTAAATTAGTTGGACGACTGGCAATACCTACCTTCCTTCTGGGAATGGCAATGATCATCATTATGGTTTTTCTCATCATGGTAATGATATCTGCAACGCTTGCACTGTTATTTGGGAATGTAGAATTGGCATTGATTATTGGTAGGAATTACTCAATTCTTTTTCCAATATTACTCATCCTTGTTATTCCCTTTCTTCCTTTTGCTGTGCCACTTATCATGTTTCAGCGAAAATACAAAAGAATCTTGTCTAATCTGAAAACTGAGGTCGAAGAATTATTAAAATCTGTATTTCCTGAGCATGAAGTACATGAAGTCGAGAACTACTACCATATGATGTCTAAGCGGATTCCTAAGATGTTATCATCGCTAATAGATCAATTTTCTGAAAGAATTCCAGATGTCACTTCTGATCAACTTATGGAATATGACACTTCAGAATACTCATCATAACATATATTGTTACACAAAAAAAAAATGAAACGACTGGAACTGAAGAGTTCCAGTCAACTAAACTTACTCGACTCCACACTTCTTCTTCAAGACTTCCCAGTCATGAGTAACCATCTCCTGGATACTCTTTCTGAAGTCTTCCCATTCGGGTTTGAAGAGGTGCTTAAACTGTCCCTGTTTCTGGAAATATTCATCAACAGGCTTGAGTTCTTTGAGGTTCTTGCTTGCACTTGACATGATCCACTCCTCTCCGTTGATCACTTCGTAGAGTGGGTGCAGTCCAGTTTCTACAGCAAGCTTTGAGAGTGCAATGGACTCTCCGGTTGCTGACCTCCATCCTCTTGGACATGGTGAGAATGCGTGAACGAATGCCGGACCTTCGACCTCAAGCGCCTTGCGGAACTTGGTGATGAAATCACGATAGTTAGAGGGTTCAACAGTAGCCACGTAGGGTATCTTGTGTGCTGCAACTATCTCTGCAAGGGGCTTTTTACGTTGAAGCTTGCCAGGAATCGCACTACCTGCCCATGAGGTTGTAGTCTCCTGTCCAGTGAATGTTGCACCGGACCTCTGAATTCCTGTGTTTTGATATGCTCCATTGTCATAGCACATGTAGACCATATCATGTCCTCGTTCCATAGCACCACTGATAGCTCCAAAGCCAATATCAAATGAAGCGCCATCTCCACCAAGTGCAATCACATCAACATGTTCGTAATCGAAGCGTCCTTTACTGTGCATGACTTTTGTTGCCTCAATCACACCAGATGCAACAGCTGCTGCGTTCTCGAACGCGACATGAATCCATGGTAGATTCCATGCAGTGTATGGATAAATTGTTGTCGCGACTTCAAGGCATCCTGTGTTATTACATACAATGGTAGGTCCTCTGAGTGCCATTCCCATTAGTTTGATCACAACTGGTGCAGCACACCCTGCGCACATACGATGACCGGAGTTCAGAATACGATCTTTCTTGATCATATCTTTGATTGACACTGCGGGTTTATTTTCTGTAGCCATTATTTACGCACCCCCAAAGTTTCGTACAATGGTGCTTCACCTTTCTTTAGGTACTCCTTTGTCTTCTCAAAACCTTCAACGAAAGTAGTTGGCGGTACATCTCGACCTCCAAGTCCCACGACAAAATTAACAACCATTGGTCGTGATTCAGCCTCATAAAGCGCTGTCTTGACTTCTAGTGCCAATGGATTAGTAGCCGCTCCAAAGGACATTGCCTTCTCGAAGACTGCGATTGCCTTTGCTTTACCAATGGCTTTTCCGAGCTCCTTAGTTGGGAACGGTCGGAACATCTTCAGACGAATGACACCAACTTTTTCGCCATGCTCTCTAAGTACATCAGCAACCACCTTTGCAGTGCCACCCATTGAGCTCATTGCTATAATGATGATCTCTGCATCATCAGTCTTGTATGTTTCAAACAAGCCATACTTGCGGCCAGTGAGCTTTTCGAATTCGGCTTCGACCTCATTATACACCTTTATGACGTTCTGCATTGCCTTATCCTGCTGTTCTTTGAACTCAAAGTAGTAGTCAGTCAAGGCAAGTGGTCCCATCGTAATTGGATTCTTGGGATCGAGTGGCTGAACCGGTGTCCTTACTCCTACGAATTTCTTCACAGCATCATCAGGTAGCATCTCTACACGCTCAACATTATGACTTACTATGAATCCATCAATACCGACCATCACAGGAAGTAATACGTCATGATGCTCTGCTAACCTGAATGCCATGAGGGTTGTATCATATGCTTCTTGAGAACTCTGACAATAGAGTTGGATGAATCCGCTATCACGCATTCCCATACCATCACTGTGGTCGTTGTGAATATTGATAGGCGCTGATAATGCTCTATTAGCCACTGTAAAGACGATTGGCATCCTCATAGAGGCTGCACAATAGAGGATTTCCCACATGAGTGCAAGACCAGCTGATGCTGATGCTGTTGCAACTCTTGCACCTACCGCTGATGCACCGACACAAGCGCTCATGGCTGAGTGCTCGGACTCAACGGGGATTACTGCTGCATTGACTTCGCCATCTGCCGCGAACTTTTGATAGTCTTCAACAATAATTGTCTGAGGAGTGATTGGGTATGCCGCAAGAACATCAAGGTCGGCTTGCTTAAGTGCGTGAGCGATAGCAGCATCTCCAGTGAGACCCTCGATTTTGATTTTATCTTTAGATATACTCATTGAATCTCACTCCTTCTCCATTTTGATAGAATCTGTTGGACATTCATTTGCACAAATTCCACAGCCTTTGCAATAGTCGTAATTGTATGCATAGACATACTTGCCATCCTTCTCTGTAAGCACAACTGCGGCATCAGGACAGTAGATCCAACAGCGTCCACAGGTTCCATTCTTTATCCAGAGGCAGGTCTCATCATTATGGATAGGCCGCTCAGCACGCCATCCTCCAGTCTTATATTTCAATGAATTACCTGGTTCGATGATGTTGCCAGCCATGGGAATCTCATTATACTTCTCACTCATCCGATTTTTGCCTCCTGTACTGCTCTTTCGATTGCAGTCTTGTTCAATGTACCAACTTTCCCAGGATATCGATTGAGGACTTCTTCCACAACTGTATCGACTGCTACTACACCTGTAGCAGAGACTGCAGCCGCCATAGTTGGCATGTTGTAAAACGGTCTACCCATGACTTCCATAGCTATCGTACTTGCATCAACGGTAACTACCTTCCCTCCTGTGAATCCATATTTTTCACGGATGGTCTTCGGATCGTTACTCGTATTAAGAACAAGAGTCCCGTCGGGTTTCAATCCCTCAGTTGGATTTACGACTTCAAGTAAGGTCGGGTCAATACAGACCACAACATCCGGGTGATAAACCTGTGCGTACACCTGGATGGGTGCCTTACTGATTCTTAAGAATGCCCTCACTGGTGCTCCCGTACGCTCGGGACCAAACTCTGGGAAAGCCTGTATATAGTTGCCTTCCGCGAGGGCAGCTTTACCTAGCATCTGGTTCGAGGTCACGACACCTTGTCCGCCTCGCCCGTGCCAGCGAAATTCAGTAATTCCTTTTGCGAAATCCATCGCCATTATCAATCACACCTATATTGCGAGATGATTCTGAGCTTGCACTCTGTGAGATACTTATGTATTTAGTGATACGGAAAATACCTGCTTAATAGGCGGGATAGGGAATACAGATGTGAGAAAACTGAGGACAAGTCCTAATGAGATTGAGCGACAGAATAATCTTCGCTAGATTAGAAGAGTTCTTGATGATGATAACTTCTTTGACTAATACTTTATTGCTCATTACACCAAGGGCGAGAAAGGTCGCAGAGAAGATCAAGGAGATACTTAGATTCTTGAGGAACGAAAGAATTAGGTGTTGATATTGCATCTCTTGTGTCAATATCTATGGGATTATACATGAGAAGTAGATTTATTATAATAATCTCTTGATGGTTAATCCGTGGTTGGTGATGGTTAGGGTAAAATTTCTAATAATAGGTTTGGCAATAGGATTGTTATTCTGCTTCGACATCTTTCCAAATCTCGATACCGGCACCATTGCATATGATAGTGCTGGACACTACGAGATTAAACTTGAGAATTGGCCCGATCTGAGAATTGGCTCACAACTACCACCTGGATGGGCAGTTGGTGATTCTATTCTAGTATACAAACAGTACATGGCTGATCTTGACCATACTATGGTGCCTATGATATTGATGCTGATCTTGGGTCCAATATTGTTAGGTATCTATGCTGACTTCTCTAGAACCTCAAGAGGAAAATCAGTGAACCGATATATTTTCAATTCTATCATTAGACGCTATCTTGGGCTGATTGTTGGTTCCTCTCTTGCTGTTCTCATTTATCTGATTGTTCAAGCAAACGTGCAAGAAGGCATAGTTTTCAGTGATGCTTACGGTTTGTTTATTGTTCTTCCACATCAGCTCATTAGCGTTGAATCAAATGCGATGTGGGAGTCTCTTCTTGGCAAGTCTGTTTCGGTTGTTTTTGGATATCCTGATCCCTTTGATATGTATGTAGTCCATACTGCGATACTGATGATCCTATCAGTTGGACTCGGTCTTGTTTATAATATCTACACACTGAAAATCCGTAAGAATAGCACGCAATCCGATATTCGAGATGATGAAAAGAATGTCGAAAGATTCTGAAGAAATCAAGGAAATTCTTGAGATTCCTGATATATCAAGTCATCATAGAGATGCAGATTAACTTTGAAGTATTGAACTATAGGACTTTCTTGATGACTATGATTACTACGAGGAAGACTGCAACTGTAATTCCTGAAGCCATCAATACAAGATCAGTACCAATTCCACCCAGCATAAATGAAATTACCGTGACTCTTACTGTATCATTATTATAATATCCTGCAGCATCTATTGCCTTCAAGGTAATATCATATGTCCCTACTGGCAATTGATCAATTCTCTGGGTAATACGTTGTTCATTCCAGAGATCTTGAACCTCAACATCGTCATCGATGTAGATTATGTATGAATCTGGATATTGATCATAGCAATTCCAGATCAAATATTCATCTACACTCTCTACATCAATCACTCTATCCGCAACTGGACTAATTACAGGTTTAAAGAGATCCATAAGAATATCGGGATACTCATCTGTGGATTGACTATTCCCATGAATTATGTAGGATCCCGAACCATTATAATCCGACCAAGAATTACCACGATTTATCCCATTTGTGAATTCATTGTTTATTCCATTATCAACTGCATTCCATAGATCATTCCATCCAACACTATTGTCATAAATTGTGTTATTCTCACAGTAAGGTCCAATATCAATTCCTGTTAGGGTATTCGCATAGATTGTATTATTCAAAAACCTACAGTTAGTTGTGGTCATTAATGCAGTCCCAATCTCATTATGTAATAATATTGAATCTCGTATGGTGCAGTTGTCTGCATCTTCAAGAAGAATTCCATTGGTTGCGCTTTTTATTACACAGCCCATTATATTGCAGTCCTGCACATTCAGGAGTTGTATCCCCTGATAACCTCCGTTAATTTGACTCCCTCTGATAGTTCCGTGTTGAACGGTCTTTAGTAAAATTACAGGATCTTTGACTGTGCCCTCTTTTTTAATTGTATATTCGCCGCCTTGAAGTATGAAATATTCTGTTGTATCCTCGATATGGACACATGTGCTATCTGAGAGAATTTCTTTTCCATCGATAATATATGGATCGCTTCTGGTGCCGGCTCCTCTAATACTTCTACGTGCAACTTCTGCGTTACCAATAATAACTAGAGGCCCACTTGTTTGACTGGGTATTGAATGATGCAGCATCACATTGTTGCGAAGTGGAGCTGATGTGATAGTAACTCCTGCTGAAGAGACACTAAGCAATATTACAAGAATTAGCATCCAAGTGACTGTGTGCTTTCTCAGTGCATGATCCTCCTAAGGCCTCTTTTAATTTCATGTATTTCTATCTTAAATCCCTCTTGAAGATTACCAATACTACAATACTGCACTAGAACTCATCGTTCTCTTTCAATCATGAATTGTACCCATATATATTTCATTCATTTCGAGAAAGAGTCGTCTATACTCATCATTTCTAAGTTTCAAATCAACTGAGTCTTTTACTCTTTTCACATTCTCAAATATAAGTGATCTTTCAAGAGCTCTTGGAAAAAGTCCATAGAGGATTACCAGTATCATTGCGATTATAGATATTAAAGCCCCTGTTAATGGTTCCATTAAAGACCTTGAATAAACTAATGCAAGATTGATTTGAAGGAGAAAGAATAGGATTGGATAAAAGAATACAAAGAAACCAAACGCTGAGATAATTCGAGTCTTTATCGTTCTGACACTTTTACTTCCGTGTTGCATACATGTAGGTACAGCAAATGTAGTGACTCCTTTTGCTGCTTCGAGCGCTGCTGATGCTTTATCACTTCTTCTCATCCAAGATTTTAACTCATAGCTCTCAAGCCCTTTACTCTCCGTAACAGAGATGAAAACAAGATCTTCAGCAGGTTCCATACATACTGGACAAAATTCAGGAAATTCAATTTTTGATATCTTAACCCTGAGTAGTTCAGTTTCTGTATCTTTTGATTCCACAGGCATGTGGCAACTCTCCTTCGAATTCGGGAGAACGTAGTATTCCCAGTTCACTCTGGTGGTAATACTATAATTTGGACACTTGTCACAAGCGAATCATCTTGAGGATCTGTTGCGTCAAAGGTATCAAAGGTCATTTGGTAGGTAAATTGCTTCTCACCAATTTTGAGTTCATGAGCAATTCTCACAGCGAGTCCTATTCCTTTGAAACCAAATCCACGGATTGCTACCATTCGCTGTTCTTCTTTTACAAGACTACGAATAGTACTTACAATCTTTGGGATGTTTACCCTACCTGCTTTGTTTGAAATTTCAAGGAGAATATACTCACTTGTTGGGAAAACTGCAACATCATCCTCTAGTGCAATTGATATTGTTGAATCTCCAATCTTCAGTTGGTCTGGTATACGCTCTCTGAGAAACATGTTCATGGCATGAACTTGTTTGACTAATCAATCTGTTGTCTTAGGAAGCATAAAACTTAAGGCTCATATGTGAATTGTCCATGTTTCAAACGAGGAAATCCTATTGGAGAGAAATAAAGTACTTGGACTCGCGGTCATTGTAATAGTGATTAGCTCTATTGGCATCATTGCTGTGTGGAATCCTGCACCAGCTCCTGATGTACGAATTGGTTATCTGTCCAAGGACTTGCACCAACTTGCCCTACGTGTTGCTATTGAGAATGGACTATTCGAGCGAGAGGGCATCAATGTAAAGCTTGTTGAATATGGGAATGGAGCTCTGGAGATGGATGGTTTTCTCGCTGGTCAGATTGATATGGGCTATTTGGGTGTTGCACCTGCATTGGTAAAAAGCATTAATCAAGAGATTGATGTTACTGTGCTTGCAGCAGTCAATCTTGAGGGATCAGCTATCATGGTCTCAAAAGAGGAATATGATGCAGGTCATATAACAACAATTGCTGATTTGATACACAAAGGCGTATACCAACCAGGACCCTCCACAGTACAAAACTTTCTTCTTCGATTGGCTCTCAATCAATCAGGTTTCAGCTATGATAATATCACCGCATATACGACTTCACCTTCTCTTATGGCTGATTCATTGACTGCTGAGAATCCTGCATTCGTTGCGTGGGAACCATTTAATGCAAAGGCTGAATATGATGAAAAAGCAGTTCCTCTAATCCAATCTGGGGACATCTGGCCAAATCATCCATGTTGTGTTGTCGCATCTGCAAACACTTTTCTCTCTAATAATCCAGACATCGTTCAAAAAGTCGTTGATATCCATATTGAAGCCGAAGAATGGATTGTGAATAATACTGATGATGCAATAGCAATAGCTGTTGACTGGCTTGAGATGGATCAGGAACCAGTTGTGAATGCTTTCAACAATATCATCTATGATTATAATGTGAATCGTACTGGAATTGAGATATATCTGAATTTTCTCATCAATGAGAATCAGCTTGATGAGGACAAAATACCATCTAATACAGCTGCCTTTCTTGATGAATTTATTGACACATCATTTATGCATTGATGATATAAAACGGTAGAAAGAAAAGTAAGACCAATCTATTAAGGTTGGGAAGAATGTCAACATCTGAAATTGAACAATCAAAAAGCCTGCTTAAAACTGCAGAAAATCGAGTTCAGACTAGTGCCATTCCTAAACGACTATTGTTAAAGATTGTACTTCCAATCATCATCCTTCTTGCGCTTTGGCAATTAATAGCTATGTTCACCCGAACATCACTCATAGATGTTTATGATGCATTTGTTCAGCTTTTAACTAGGGGCGATAGTGAAGGTACACTTCTATCTGAACATGTCTTAGCTAGCTTAACAAGAGTCAGTATTGGTTTTACTATTGCGACTATTACTGCGATCCCTCTTGGCATCATTATTGGTCGATACCAATTAGCAGACTCTGTTTTAGGACCCGTAGTCGAAGCGATGCGACCCATTCCACCAATTGCATGGATTCCTCTTGCTATCCTTCTCTTTAGAAGTAATATGATGGGCGCTCAAGTATTCATCATCTGGGTTGGTGCTTTCTTTCCTATCCTTATCAATACTACAACAGGTGTTAAACGAACGGAACCAGTTCACATCGATGCTGCAAAGACACTTGGTGCTAGTGAGCGGGACATCTTAACAAAAATCGTTGTTCCCTCTGCAGGACCAGAGATCTTCGCTGGTCTTAGAATCGGATTTGGTATTGGTTGGATGTGTCTTGTCGCTGCTGAAATGATTGGTGGCAGAGTCGGTCTAGGATACCTAGTTTGGATTATGCAACAAGTAGGTAGAACTGGAGCTGTTATCTCAAGTATGCTCTTGATTGGTTTGATTGGATTTCTAATAACATACTTATTCCTAAGAATAGAGAGAAGCCTGCTCAAGTGGAGACAAGCTGTTTCGGTCTAGAGTATAAAACCTCTCTATAATGAATTTAATCTTGGAACCTTACCATTGTGACATGGTTGGATGACTAGAGATCCGCACCACGTTTTTCACAAGTACGCGCATTCTCATCGTTCTTGTGACCGCAATATTTGCACGGAACAGCTGCATTACTAGTGTGGTCTTTTTTGGAGAGGCGTTTCATCGCTTTCTCCTGTTCCACTCGCAATATATCGAGAATCTTACTTCTATATGCAAGACACTCTTGCGACGTCCGAATTCTTGGTTTGGGAATATCGATAATATATTCCTCGATTATTCTAGCAGGTATATTACTCAAGACAAGAATTCGATCTGACATGAAGACTGCTTCATCTACATTGTGTGAGACAAAGAGAATAGTCGAACCTGTCAATTTTTGAATCCTGAGAAATTCTTCTTGCAGATAGTTTCTTGTCTGTGCATCAAGGTTAGAAAATGCCTCATCTGCAACAAGAATATCTGGAGATACAATTAAGCTTCTGGCCATCTCTGTCTTTCTTGCCTGTCCTCCTGATATCTCATGTGGGTAATTATCTTCGAGTCCCTCCATTCCCACAATCCGAATAATTTCATCCGACCTTTTCCTTCTGTCTTCTAAAGAAACTCCACTGACTTCAAGCCCAAACTCAATATTCTGTCTAACAGTCCTCCACGGGAAGAGTGATTCTTGCTGGAAGATATATCCTACACGGTTGTGTCCTGTGTCAACCTCTTTACCATCTATGAAGACTTGTCCTTCATCAGGTTCCAGTAATCCTGCGATCATCTTTAGAAGAGTTGTCTTGCCACATCCACTTGGTCCTACAATACTGAGTAGTTCTCCCTCTGCAACTTCAAAGCTGATGTGATTAACGACCTCTATCTCTTCATCATCGCCATTTTTGTATGACTTTGTAAGGTTCTGGACATTTAATTTGGGCATTTTTCATCTAATTTGATGTTGTATTGGTTGGCTGTTAAATCCTACGTTGTTATCGATAGCAATCTTGGTATAGGAGGCTGACCGCACAAAGTAAAAAAAGGCACACACATCAATTTCTAATAGCATTGGACACAAGTATCTTTAACAGATTTCACAATTTGAAGAGTATTACATGTCCACAATATAGATAGAAGGTTATTGACTTGGGTTCGCCAAAAATTTTGTTTGAAATAGACGAAGACACAAGCACGAGTGCAATTGCAGTCGGAGATGTAACAGGTTCAGGTCTCGCTGAACTCTGTACAGGTGGTCGTGATGGTGTCCTTAGAGTCTATGATGCTAATAAATCGGAGATTGCATTCCTTGCACAACATGATGTTGGTGGAAGTATTCTTTCTATTAAGATAGCCGATGCCAATAATGATGGGCAAATGGAAATCATCATTGGACGAGCCCTTGGGCCGCAAGATACCCCTGGAGTCGATGGTACCGTTCAAGTCTATCGATATGCACATAGTGGAATGCTTGAATTAATTGGGCAATATCCTGTGGACAAGTTTGTGACAACAGTCTATGTCACTGATGTCACTGGTGATGAGAAGAATGAGATTCTTGTTGGAGGAAGTGATTCAACTCTTCGCATTCTTCAGATGGATACTGATAACAAGATCACTGAGTTCTGTTCGCACAAGCTAGATGATATGCCTTTGGCAATTGGCACTTGTGATGTTATTGGTGATGAGATTGAAGAGATTGTGACTGGAAGCAGGGATAAGACTCTACGAATATTCAAAGTCCGTAATCATTCAGTTGAACAGATAGAGGTTCTTAATCTACCCACTCCTGTTGTTTCACTAGCCTCTGGAGATATTCTTGGTGACCGAAAGATGGAACTAGGCGTTGTCACCAGAGACGGTTCGATTCGAGTATATAGAAACGAGGAGAGTCGGTTTGATCTCTTCTCCACCTTAGAGAATGTCAATGCATTATCTATCAGAATAGCCGAGATTAATGCGGACCATATGGATGAAATCATCGTATCTACACAGGATCATAAGATTCGCTATTACAATCTTTACATGGCTGATTTAGTTGAACTGGCATCAATCGATATTGGAAAAAAGATACTCTCCATCAATGTTGGTGATGCTGGTGGAGATGGCCGAAAGGAGGTACAGGTTGGGGTCTCTGACGGACCTCTCAAAGTGCTTGAAGGTCTCTACAAGATTATCCCTAGTTTTGAAGTCAGTCCTGATGCTAAGGCTGGAACTGCTCTCAAGGGGACTATCACTCTCTATAACGTCAGTGATGAACCAATCATGGGCGTCTCAGGTAAAATCTACCACTTTCCGCGAGATAATATGGATGTTGAGCCACAACAATTGAGGTTCGACCTTGCTCCTAATGAGTGCAAAGCTATTGATGTACAACTCATGCCAAAGGCTGAGGGTACAGTCATCATACGTCCCATTGTATTGATGTGGACCGATAACAGTGGACAGGTAAAGCAGGTGACAACTCCTGAGACCGCTATTCTCGTCGAAGGCGGTGAATATATGGCTGCTGCCGCTGATATTGCTCCTGTACCAATCGAGCCAACAACCACGTTTAGCTTGCCCGACGATGAGTTAGAAGAAGAGTCGCCCTTCGGACCAGTCGTGGGTACTGGATTTGGCGACGTCCACACCAAAGAGGCCGCGGCAAAGATACTTCAAGAAACAATGCCCGAAGACAGCTCCGATACTCTCAAGGCAGCTGAGGAACTTCTTGACCAGCTCTTTGGAGCAGAAGAAACATCTGCAGCTATGACTGAAATTGATGATGTTGAAGCTCTCCTTGCAGAACCCACACCTCAGGAGGTCGCTGTGGCTGCAGCTAAATCTGATATCGAGAGCGATTTGGTCTTTGAGATTAAGAACCGTAGACCAAAACCACCACGTCCAGGGCAACCTGCTGACTCCTATCAGTACCTCTTCAAAATCATGGTCATTGGAGAAGGTGCTGTCGGGAAGACTACGTTGGTCAATCGTTACGTCACTGGAATGTTTGAGAGAGACTACAAGACTACTATAGGCTCTCAGTTCGCTGTCAAACTCACGCATGTGTCGCCCCCAGAGACCGATTACGCAATTGGTATAAAGGCGCAATGTTGGGACGTCGCGGGCCAAGCCCGCTTTAAAGCGGTCCGTAAGATGTACTACTCAGGCGCGGCAGGAATCATCGTTGTGTTTGATGTGACCAGAAGGCGCTCGTTCACCGAGCTGTCCAAATGGATTCAAGAGGCTGATGAGTCCATTGGTATTCGTGTACCTATGGTTGTGGTTGGAAACAAGACAGATCTACCTGATCGGGCAGTACCATCAGATGAGGCAAAACGCTGGGCTGAAGAGCAGGGATTCCTCTACATGGAATCCAGTGCCAAGACTGGTGAGGGTGTTGCAGATATGTTCACAGTTCTTGCTGAGGTCCTATGGCGAGAGGCCCGCCGTCAAGTCGAAGGTAAGAAGCACGAGATGTGATTCAATCCTCTGACCGTCTCCAGCAAGGTAGATTGATACTATTCTTTACCCAAGAGTCATCAGTTTCGATCTCTACTATTCTATCTGGATTGTTGCAGAGACACCAGATGGAGCCTTTCCGAGTGCGCTCACCTGCACAGAAGTAGCAGTTCTGGCAGCGCTTCAGGACGAGTACATTATCATTTGAGATGTGAGGATTCGTTCTCTCACCTTCTGCGGTCCTTCGATATCGCTCAAGTGCTTCAACTAGCCTTCGCTCTGACTCACTTGTTCCCATTTCATGCTCGGCAAAGTCCACTCCCTCTCTCATCATTGCTGCGAGTTCACTGACATCTTCAGTTGTGAGTGAATCCAAAATCCCATCTACAATCTCGTCTTCCGTGTTTGTGACGGTCGTAGTGGATTCTTCATTCATATCCGGGAAGAATCGTCGTCGTATCTCTTCATCAAGAAGGCCTTCTTGAGTAGATTGAGGTCTATTCTCTTTTGGCAAGATACTCTCTCTTCTTGCCCGTTCCATCTCTCGCTGAACGTGTTTCTTGAGCATCATCCTGATGTATTCTTCATCATCAAAATTCTCTGTGGATTTCTGACTAGGGGTGACATCGACACGTATGAAATCATCAAGAAGCTCGGATACTGATATATCGTCAATGGTCTTCTGTTTCTTCTTATTGCGCATAGTCAAATACGTTCCACATTAGTATGTTCATCAAGGGATTCGATGTAACTTGTTATCGAGACTTCGTAGTATCTGATAAAATACCTATGGGAATGTCTGTAATTCGAATTTAATCTTTTATTGCTTTCCAACAGGGGAGATTTAGCTTACTCTTTATCCACGACTTTGATGCATCTGAATGACTGGATCGTCCTGGATTTGTGCAGTTACACCAAACACTACCACCAAGAGAGTATGAGTCAACACAGTAATAGCAATTCTGACATCGTTTGATGATGGAGATCTTTTCTGAAGCAATTTGCTGGTCTGATTTTTGAGTTTCATGTGAAGATGATTGAGCAATTGGTTGTTTTTTCCTATGTTCTTGCAGTATCCTTTTTGCATCTTTCTTTAGCATCATATTGATATATTCTTCATCATCAATATTGGTCACATTCTGATTTTCTACATCATTGTCAGACTCTAGAAAATCTTTAAGCAAGTCTTCCACAGTGGCGTCATTGAATGTCTTTGTCTTCTTTCGTTTCCACATTTGAAAGTCAAACATCTCCATGAAGTATATTGTAGTGTTACTCCGCTACCCTACCTGCACTTTTTTTGTATGAATATGTTAAAAATATTTGCAGTTTTCAGTAGTAGATTTGGTGTCTAGTAGTTCCCAAACACCCTTCCATATTCTTGAATGCCTATATCAAAGGCTTTGATATTGGTCGGTTCTTGTCCCAAGATTCTTTCAACTACTGTCCTTAATGCCCTCTGCGGGAATGGACATTCATCAATAACAGATAATACTCCAAGCATGAATGCATTGAGTACTCGTTTTGTTCCTACGGCTCTAAGTGCGGCATCAGTATCAAACACATAGACTCTCTTACATTGGTCTTCAAGAACCTCTATGATTTTCTTCAATGGAGGATACTGCTCTTCTCCCTGATTGACACTGACTGGAGGCATCTTTGAAAGATTTACAATTGATACAGTTCTTTCTCCTGCAAAATCCATAGATGCACGAAGGGTCTCAAGAGGCTCCAATCCGATAAGAAGGTCAGCTTCTCCCATTGGTATCAAGGGTGCCCAATCAACCTTTCCTATTCGTAGATGGGTTAAGACACTTCCACCTCTTCTTGAAGCTCCGAATGTGTCACAGACGACAGGTCTCAGACCCTGCTGGATGGTTGTTTCAGCTAGAACCCTCCCACATACAAGATTGCCTTGTCCGCCAACTCCAGCAATCAGGATATTGAATGGATCTCTCATTCTGTTTCTCCCGCCTTTATTGCATTATGAGGACAGATTTCTATACACGCCAAGCAGTTAATACATAGTTGATCGAGAATTATCGGACACTTGCGTTCAATGTCCCAACTTATTGCAGGGCAGCTAAATTCTGATGAGCATATCTTACATGACTCGCCACGACAGAGGTTTTCATCAATCATGACTGGATTTTTTTCGGAAATGATCTCACGTCTTCCCTCTTCTAGTCTGCAGATGCTATCTAAAATGAGTACCTTTAGACCCTCTAATTTAACAGTAGAATAGAGTAGTTCTATTAGACTAGGGATGTCCGTCGCATCACCTTTTGCGTAATAGTCTGGATCAAGCGATTGCACAATATTTTCAATCTTCACTCGCCGTAAATTCTTATTTTGATATTTGGATCCCGGGTGGACTTGGAATCCTGTCATTGCTGTTGTTGCATTGTCCAATATGATAAATGTCAAATCTGCTCCTTTATGCTTGGCATTCACAAGACCCGGTATACATGCATGAAAGAAAGTTGAGTCCCCTGCCACAGCAATTATCTTTTCGTCAAGACCAAACCGTTCTAATTGTCCAAGACCTGACGCTACACCAATTCCCGATCCCATTGCTTGCATCGAATTCATAGCATCATCATAAAATACACCAAGTGAATAACATCCTATGTCTCCTGCCACGAAGAGCTTCTCTCCAAGTCGTTTTCTTACCTTTCTAATGGCCCAGTAGACATTTCGGTGGGTACATCCTGCACAGAATGTAAGAGGACGACTAGCTAATAGATCCGGGTACACCTGTTCCCTTTGTTTTCCTTTCTCTCCCAACAACTCCAAGAGTGCGCTTTTCATAATGTCCGTTGTCATCTCGCCATATGCAGGAATAATCCCTGTTCTCTTTCCATGGAACCTAGGGCGGTTTTCCTGATTAACTGAGAGTGCTCTCACCTCGTTCTCTATGAATGGGTCTATCTCCTCAGAGAAGAGGACTGCCTTCGCGATGGATAAAGAACTTGCAACCAAATCTTCAGGCAACGGATATGTAGTTACTAGCTTCAATGTATCAGCACAATCCAAACTTAGAAGTTGTATTGCTTCTCTTGAGTATCGATGACTCACACCACTAGATACTATAAGGATCTCATTATTAGTACCTACGGGTTTCTTATTCCATTTTGTTCTGGAGAACTGCTCCGATATCTTCTGCATTTTATCAAGCAGTTGCTGATGCTTATAATGAGGATTAGGTACATTGAATAGATTTCTTCTTGGGATCTTTGCGCTCCATTTTCTTTCCGGAATGTGGCCAAGCTTAACCAGTCCACTTGAGTGGCTAAGTCGGGTTGTACTTCGAATTATTACAGGAATCTCAAAATCCTGTGAAATCTTCAATGCATAGGGTACAAGATCTTTGGCTTCCTGATATGTTGAAGGTTCTAGCAGCGGAATTTGTGCTGCTTTTGCATAGAATCTTGAATCCTGCTCATTGCTCGAACTATGACCTCGGGGATCATCGCAGACAACAATAACAAGTCCCCCCTTTCCAGAACCGGATAGGTTTAGGTTAAGCAAGAAGTCAGAGGCTACATTCATACCAAGTGACTTCATTGCACTCATTGCAGGGACTCCTGCCCAACTAGCTCCTGCAGCAGATTCTACTGCAACCTTCTCATTAACACTCCACTCTACATAGAGATTATGTTCTTCTGCTACATTTTGAAGCTCTGTGGTTATCTCTGTCGAAGGAGTACCGGGATATGATGCACAGAAACCTATTCCTGCCTCTATAGCGCCTCTTGCCAGAGCTTCATTTCCACTTAGTAATCTCTCATTATTAGACTGTTTCATTACTATACGACGTTGCAGTGTATCAAAAAACACTTTCGAATTTGAAAGGCTTTTCCAGAAAAGAAAAAAAGGGAGTAATGAACTATTCTCTAGAAATGAAATGCCTACTGAACAAGATAGTACGAGCACGCAGAAATCCTCGATTAGTTCACTCCATGCTATTTCACATGACAAGGATGTAGATGGGCTAAGCTCAGCAGCAATTGTTTGGCGTTATGCAAAGTCCAAAGGACTCGAATTCAGTGTTACTCTTACTGACTATGGAGCTTTCGAAGCTGTCTTTTCAAGTGTAGCGACAAGACGAAATACATTGATTGTTATATCTGATCTGGGAGTAGATGATACCACACTGCCCTTGGTCCTTCCCGGCTTAACCCGTGCAGTTTCACAAGGCTGCAGAGTTGTTTGGCTTGATCATCATCAGTGGTCTGAGAAGGCTGTCAAGACAATTCTCTCTCTCCAAAATAAGCCAATTCTTAGAGTAAATCATGATCATTGTGCTGCTGAGATTGTTCACAAGGTGTTGATGCCTCGCGATCCAATCTGCGAACGATTGGCAGAGATTGCGCATGATACTGATTTTAATCTTCGTGAGATACCTATCGCTAATGCCCTAACAGATGCTGTTTCAGTCATTCGGTTTGGAGCGATTGATCGGAAAGAGGACACATCTGATGCTCTCTATCCTCTTCTCTCCCAACTTGCTGAGTTTGGCATTAACGGTGTATGGAACGAGACAATCCAGAAATTTAATGATCAATTATTACAGCAAAGAGTCGAACATTATCGAAAAGATAAGACCAAGAAAATGCGAAAGGCTTTGGCAGGTCATTGCGATAATATTATTCATGATCGACTTGTTCGTGTTGTAGAGATACCCAGCGGTGTGACCTCGACAGACATGGGCACCTTTTCCTCCAATCCAGAGAATTTGGAGTTTGATGGCAAGTCTCTCCAAATTGCAGACCTCTTACTCATGCTGAGTCAAGGTGGAATGTTGGGTTTTCGAAGAGGACACGAAACCGTCCTTTGTAATATGGCTGCAAAGCTATTTAATGGAGGTGGTCATCCCTTTGCTGCAGGAGGCGAATATGGGCTTTATGAGAACTTCCAAGCAGTATGTGATGATCTTTTTCTTACCCTTTCAAAGAGTAAAGAATGGTTGGTTGAATCCCAAGATTAGTGTGGTGTAATAGATTTTTTCACAATATCCATAATGTTAAGTCCTTCTTCAAAAAGCCGGTCAAAAGTTCTAATAGCATCATCAATAACCCCTGGATTGTCCTTGCGGTGAATTAATGCAGCTATGTCTGATTCAGCTGAGTGTGTTAGGTACAAGAGAATTTTTTCATTGTTCAGAGTGACCATACGATATGTAGTGCAGTATTCTTTTGCTACTTTGAGAGTAAGATTTCCTGATTCTGCATGAATTCTTAGTGAATCCCCCATATTTCTCAGATAATTGATAATCAGTTCTGTAGTGAACTCATGATGTTTTTGAGGAATCATCACGCCCGCCATTTTAACTCCATCAACAGATCTATCCATCAATCTCTTTTCTGCTAGTCCACTCTGTTCAAGGCCACCGTCAAGAAGACTTCCAGGTGCTAGGACCCTTACTATATCACCTGCCTTAGCAACTTCTGCAAACTCCCTAATTACCGCTGTGCGGACATTCTCGATTCCCTCTATGATCATTGAACCAACAATCGTCGGAGCTCCTACAAGTTGATCATATACTGTAATTGCAAAATCCTGAGGATTCGTACTTTTCAGCAGGTTGAGTTTTGTTGTTAGATCTTGTCGATTTGAGAGTAGTGATGAAAGTGCCTTGTTGCGTTTTTGTTCAAGTGTTTTTGTGAGTTCCACCTGCGTAATTGCATATTCCTTTGGATGTTGAATAGGATCAGCGGTTATGAATCCACTCACTTCGAGTTCTTTGATCAATCTGTACAAATACGCCTTTGTAAATCGTTTACCCTCAAACTTCTTCAAATGAGCGGATATCTCGTTGAAAGTCACTGAGGTTGTCAGTCCTCCTGCTGCTAAAAGAATAGACTTGAAGACTGTTATCAGATTAGACTTGATATCAATTCCGAGTTTTTCAAGTACTTTCTCAGTTTCCAAATTGAATGTTCTCATCTATTCCTCCTCCATACTGACATCAACTCCACTCTCATAATCAGAATCAAAGCTATGTATTGCATCATCAACAAGTTCTGGATTTGACTCTCTCGGAATCCAAGTCGCTGATAATGGCATTTCAGAAACAATGAGAACAAGTCCTTCAGAATTTCGTGCAATGAATTGATATGTGGCATCCTCTCTGGGATTAATCCTATATTCTGGATTATATCCTTGCGACTTCCATTTGCTTAGTAAATTCACGCGTGCTACAGTTTCTTTGGAGTTGATCTTCTTGTGTTCTAATCCTCTAAAGATGACTCCTTTTTTCAGTAACTTCTCAACAATATCTATCCGTTCCAGTGTTAAAGGATTAAAACGCTGCAACCACTCCATCGTAATTCGTACAATATCTCTTTTTTTCAAGTTTCTATAGATTTTATCATCAAGTAATTGGAGAATATTCTCCCAACCCTCGGCAAAGACTGGCTTCTCTAATTCCCTCTCTCCAGCAATCAGATCTACGAATTGTGATTGCAATTGTCCTGTATCGATATTTGATATAATTTCAATTTCCTTGTCAAGCGCTTTTATTTCTTCATCCAATGCTTTAATTCTATTTTGAATCATATCTTTAAACACATTATGAATGAGCTTTACATTTGAGTTATATCCATGTTTATACTCACTTCTATCTACTTGTATGTATCCTACTTTCTCTAGTGCAGAGAGACTTCTATAGACAAGTGGATCCTTTCCTTTTCTTCCTCCCTCATCAACTTCCAGTTGAGCTCTTAATACTTCAAAATCCACAAACATCTTTAGATTGTTCTGTGATTTTAGGAGTGCGCCTAGAACAACCATGTCCTTACTATTGAGATCAATCCAAAGCGTATCCAAAATACTCTGTAAAACTTCGTCAGGCATTCCCTCATTCCTCCCTTTACTCATGTTTCAGAATCTTGTTATTTATCACCCATCAACATCTTTCTAATTAAGTCACTGTGTCCTACTTTCATATCTTCAAAATCCTTCGGAGTTAATTCAAATATGGATTTTGCCTTTTTCCAATCATTATCAAAGGATTTTACAGCATTATCAATCAGGTCTGGATTGAATTTTCTAGTGATCCAAGTAGCAGTCACTGGGTTTTCATTAATGATTAGTGCGGTACTATCGCGATTGAAACTTATCTGATTGTATGTTTTAGGTCCTGCATAAAATCGAGCATCGAATTTTATTCCACGTTCTCTCATTTCCATTATTTTTCGTACTGTACTCCCCAATTCCCCTAAAATCTTTCGAGCCACATCATTAGATTCGAGCTTGAAGAGGTCTGTAGTGACCAAGTATCTAATATCCGCTCCTCGCTCCGCAGCTTCAAAGAATCTTCCAACTCGATCTTTTACTGTGTCATCAATCCACGGTCCTACCCACAATAAAGTGGCTCTGATAATATCTCCTTTCTTTACTAAATCTAGTATGTTATATCTCAATACCCTGTGCAGCTCATCAACTCCTCTGACAATCCGAGAGCTTACCTCTTCTTTTCTCCCAGTTACGCTCTCGATGAGATCTTGAGCGACTTTGCCACAATCAAGAGCACTCAATTTTTCCTTCTCTGACCTGATTCCACTCTCTTTTAACTCTAAATCTTTCAATTTCTGCGTCTTGAGCTTTTCAAGACCTGCCATTATCGTGTTTACATCAGCTATGTACCGTTTTCGATGTGCTGTTGGATTTTCGAATCGAATAAGTTCTGCTTCAACTAGAGATTTCAATACTCGATGGACCCATGCTTTTGTTAGATTGGTATTTGGATCCTCTCTCACAAGTTGACTATAGATCTCATTGAATTTCAAGGGTATTCGAGGATTTCTTTGAAGTCTAAGAATTATCCCAAGAATATTCATCGATCTGGATTCTTGCCTCTCTCCAGTGATAAATCCGCATAACTCCAAAGTCTCTGAAAGATTATCATTAGTAGGCATCAGTGTCATTTCCTATTTGCCATTGAGTAACTCATAAAATACTATAGTTACTAACTTGATGACTGTATACAACCAAACCATATATATAATCTGTTATTCTATAAGAAAAATGCAGCTGCTTGCTGCACTCCGGGTGGATGGCTTTACGGTGATCCACAACGGGCATGGTACAGGGTGTTACGAAGCAGGCGGCACGGGGGGTGTCCCTGCTTCTCTTCTTTTTAATGTTGATTTTTGATTAGGGTCCACTCACAGCAATAGCTCGCATGTATCCAATTCCAATCCTTGCTACCATTGGGAGAAAATCTGTCATTAATGTCATGTACGTTGCAACACTGGCATGTCCTTGGATTAGCTCATTCAATGTCTGAGCGTCAAGTTGTCCTAGGACAATCTCTGCTGCTGCAATTGGGTCATTGAACATGGCATATTTGGATACTGCCCACATGCCTTTTCCAGTATTAGTGATATTGGATGCGAGTTTCGACTTTCTATAGTCCTTCTCATATTGTTGAACACTCTTCTTTGAGAAGTCATTTGAATCAACCATTCGTTTTACATGTCGCGCAAGTAACTGTCCTGCGTGGAGACACGTAGTGACACCGCCACCAACGATAGATGAAACCTGTCCTGCTGAATTTCCACATAGTGCTACACCTGCATCCGTGAACCGTGGGATGATACCCGCACATGGGACAACGCCGCCATTAATTGAAGCAATCTTTGCATTCTGGGTTTCTGGATGCATCTTCATATATTTACGAAGAACCTCTTTCATGGGTGGTAATTTTTCCCAATTCGCCCTTGATGATGGCACCCTGCCGATGCCTAGATTGACTTCTGTCTCTGAGCGTGGATAGAGCCAAAGATAACCTAATCCTACATCTTTTCCAACGAAGAAGTATGCAACCTTAGGATCAATTCCTTTACAATTTGATAACTTGAAACGATATCCGTAGCTCAACAACCACTTTGAATGTGTGAATCCTGCAGTTTCAGAGACCCTACTAAATGATCCATCTGCACCAACAGTGATGCCAGCTCGTTCTTCATCTTCCTGATTGTACTTTACTCCGACTACTGCCTTTCCTTCTTTAATGACTGATTTGACTCTTGCTCTGTATCGAAACTCTGCGCCATCTGCAAGTGCCCGATCCCTCATCAACTCTTGACACTTATCTTCATCAAGGAGATACGAATTGCCCAGGAGTGTCCTATCTACAACAATGTTTGCACCTGTGTCGAGACTCTCCCCAACAATAGATGTGAATTTATTTCCAATATACTCTGAGCTTGGTTTGACTCGGAGGAATTTCAATGCCTTATCGGTAACAAGTTCACCCATGAGGGAGTCTGTAACAGATTGACGTCTCTCGAGAACAAGTGTCTTTAGTCCGAATTTTGAAGTCTGTTCTGTGGTCATTAGTCCAGCTGGACCTGTGCCAGCTACAATCACATCATACGTCATCGTCAAGTCACCCAAAGAGATATGCCTCTCAACAAATTCCAGTATCTATATCTCTTTCCCTGAAGAACTGCAGTCAACATCTTTTGATATTTGGATAAGTATAATACAAACTCAGATTATTGAAGAATCCCAGAAGTGCAAAGCATGAGAGCCAGATCTATTAGATACACCCTCTACATGGTCTTATCAATCATGGCGAGTCTAACTATCGCAGCAATTCCAGCGATCATTCTTTTTGCGTATGTGATGCAAAATGTGACTACATTTCTAAATAGCTTGGGTTGGCCTTTTGTGACCATCTATGAATTTGCTCGACCTCGTCTCACAGCTCTCTTCCATCCCTTTATTGTGGATTATTTCTGGCTCTTTGTGCTTTTTGTGCCACTTGGTCTAACCTGCTATGGAGTGTTTCTCGGTACCTTATTGGGTATGTTCAAACTATCACGAAGAGGAATTCCATTTCTCACAGATGGATATTATGAAGCTGAGACCGAAGAATGGCTCTTGTACGAATATTATGAAGTCTACTATATTCTATTGCCATATTTTGCAGGATTCTTCTCAGTCTTTTTGGATACAAAACCACGTCATCAGGCATTTGGAGCAAAGATTGGTAGAAATACCATTGTTGGGAATGGCCGTCTATTCAATCCTGAGCGAACGATAATTGGAGACAACTGCTTCTTTGGATACGATGCAATTTTGAGTGGCCATGTGTATGAAGGTCGAAGATTATATCTAAAGACTGTCCAACTTGGTAACAATGTCACCATAGGTGCCAATGCTGTTGTTCTACCTGGAGCTGATATTGGGGATAATGTCATTGTTGGTGCAAATTC
>JAEOUN010000054.1 GCA_016839245.1 Candidatus Thorarchaeota archaeon | reverse complement strand
TAGCTACTGCAATTTGGGAGTTTGCACCTGTCATCTTGACAAACTTAGGAAATGGTAGTTACCGATTTGGTCCTGCAGAATCGGGCCTTTCATCGAATCTGCCTGACCGTTCAAGTCCCTATAGAATCACAATTTCGATATCAAAAGGCAACTATTCGCGAGCTGAGATCGTCTTGTATCTTGCAATTCGTCTAATTGATACAGAGGTCGAATCTACGGGAATAAAAGGTACTATCTATGTAGGTCAACTTTTCTATGTCAATGTCACCTATTTAGACAAAGATCATAATATGATTATTCAAGAACCTGATATTAATTTCATACAAATTGCTAGTCGTGTTGATGATGGGCTTATCCGTGTAGAGGAGCAAGATATTGACTGGGGAAATGGTACTTATTCCTTAGCTTTTAGAGCACCCAATCTTGCCTTCTATTCATTACGAATTGAATTCAGTAAGGATAACTACGAGGTTGCAACTGTTATTGTCGACATCTATACAGAGCTCAGTCCACAACAACAGGCTCTTGTTGCTGGTTTTCAGTACGGGACTTTAGCATTCCTTGCATTAGCTGCATTTGCTGCACTATACATTAGAGTGCTCTCAGTTCCAAAACTTTTGAGAATCATTAGGAAAATGATTGGCTCTCTAAATAAAGGCAGGATTCCAAAACCAGCTGATGTTCCATTAAGGCGATTAATGTTAGTCGATATTATGAATGAAGATTTAGCACCATTGCATATAACGAAAACTTTGGACGATGTTGCACTGTCTACAGTTGATGTTTCTGCTATGGATGTAGAAGAACTACTTGATCAGCTTGCTTATGTTGTTGGTCTGACTCCCGATGACATTCATATTCTCCGTAGAGATCTTGACAAGATGAAACCCAGTGAACGCGCTGGTTTCATTAATGAGGTATTAAAGCAAGAACGTGCGAGACGTGCAAAAGAGCTTGCTGAAGCTGAGGTTTCAGAAAAGGTTGGAATCGAAGGTGAAGTTGAAGAAAAGCTTTCAGAGGAAGAACTTGTTCATCTTAAAGAGCGTTTGATGAAGATGGGTATCGAGGAAACTGAGGCTGATCTCATGGTTGAACAAGCAAGGAATCTAACACGTGCAGAAATAGATGCTCTACTTAACGAAATAGGAGGGATGGATGAGTGAAAACTTCCCGTCAATTAATTCCAATTGTGTTTCTTGCAGTCATGATGCTATCATCCGTGTTTGTAATTCCACAGAACATGATAAGTAGTAATACGGATCAAGCTATAAATAATGATGACAGTGGTGTTCGTTTGGTTGACATTGGAAACGGCGAAGTTATCCCTGTCGGTCCGAATGAAGAGCTACATAGATTTGTTCTCACTGACCAAGGATGGATTGAATGGAATGGATACAGCGAACCTCTAGTTGGTTCTGAATACGGAAATAGCTTCAATTCATTTCCTGACCTTCAGATGAATTACATTTCTGGAAGCGGCACCTCTTCAGCTCAGCCAACGGTTGCAATTGGAACTGGTTGGGAAGCGTATAGAGCTGAGGTTTCGATTTCATCTCTTACAGAAAATCGAACTTGGATTACAAATCCGGGATTTGATGGCGGATATAGTGGATGGACTAGAGTAGCGACATCAAGTGCAGGCTATAGTACTGTGAGTGCATCATGGGTTGATGATGGTCATGGAACCGATGATGATTGTGTGCAAGTTGATATTAACTCAGATAGCTCATCGGAACCGTATTATTACGATGCAAATGATGCTGCTTGGTATCAACAGGTCACAACAGTAAATCGTGGAACAGTAATATGGTCTGCATTAAGAATGGACTATTGGGCGAATACTGTAGACGATACACATTATGGTATGACTGGCTCATTCCGTCTATACGCTAATATTGAGGGAGTTGATGTCTGGCGACTTGTCTTTGAGGATATCGATGCTGAAGAAACTTGGTACAACACCGGATTGATTTCGGTTGACTCTAGTACCTTTGGATTGCCTGGCGATACATCAATAACCACGAGAATTGGACTTCTATCACTGGCCACAGTCGGTTATGCACCGAATATTCATCCACAAGCAAGGTTCGATAATGTTGAACTCTTCTTGAAGACTTATGTCAATCCCAGTGAAATTAATCTGCAGATGAATGATCTTACTGTCAGTAATGGTGCATCCCGAGGAACATGTTCAATAACTCAAATTCCTAGTATTCCTTGGACCACTTCACCAGTGGCTCTGACATTTTCATGGACACCAATTCCTTCAACACCAAATCCAGACAAAACCATCTTCATTGACTTTGATATGACAGTTGATTTGTATGCAAGGAGGTATGACATTCCAAGTCATTATGAAATCAGTCCTTCAGCTTATGGCGAGAGATTTCGAATAACTAACGGATCAGACGCATACTTCACATCGTATTTCAGAGCAAAAATACCAACTGGATATGCTAGCTATTATTTCTTTAATGAAACACTTCCTGCAAACAGAGATGTATACTTCCTGGCTGAACCACTCGCTCCAACAACAAACTTGACAAGTGGTTGGACAGGAGGTAATCCAGGTGATAATTATATTAATGTTTCAACATATGATATCACAAGTGAACCCGGACGATATGGATACTGGCGTGTCCTGAGTACATCTCCTAATATGATTTCAAATATAGAGCTCTATGATCCTGGTCTATCCAATTGGGCATCAACTGTAGACTTACGAGCAGGAGATACATCACGTGTGCGAGCTTATGTTGGAAGCCAATATGAGGGAGCACTGGTTAATTTCACCTTCTATGACCCGGATGAATCGGTATGGCAGGTTCTTTCTGCTGCTGTTGATTCAGCAGGTTATGCAGCATCAACTACTTTCACTGTTAGTGGTGCTAATGCCTCTGCAGGTAATTGGATGGTTCAAGCAGTAACAAACAATATTGGTTCAGATGGTGTATGGAATTCAGTCGGATTCTTCAAGAGACCTTTCACTATCACTCATGCTTCTGATATTGACATTCTATATCCAACAGATGCGGTAGGAACAATGATTGCCAATGTCACCTATGGTGATCTACTCTTAATTATCCTACAAGTGTCAGATACAGATAGCTCTGTCCTTGTCCCTGGTGGAACAATGACTTTAGATTGGGATCTTGGTATTGATACCTTCGACGATAATGCGAATGGTGAATATACAAAGGTAATAGACACATCATTGCTTCCAAGTAATGGACAATATACTATGAATGTTAATTGGACTCATCCCAATTTTGATTCTGATTCAACAATCCTTACAATAAATGTAAACTACGCGGCAACATTGACATCTCCTGACTATCCTGGAATTTTAGGACCTGTTGGTGATGATCAAAGTTTCACTGTGTTCTTTAAGAGAACTGATGGAACTCCAATCAACACTGCAAGTTTGTCTTGCTCGTGGCCTAATCCATATACGGTAACGCCACATAGCGGTGGAGAATATGAATTTCTACTCGACGTGACAGGGATAAGCATTGATGAATATCCTGTGACTGTCAATGCTACTGGCTCGTTTATTGAACCACAATCTATGCTCATCTATGTAGGCGTTAGAGAAATCTATAACTCAATCAAATACACATCCAATCAGTTGTCAATTCCTGTCGGTGAAGCAAAATCATTCCTTCTTACATGGACTGATACCGATCATAACCAACCAATAACGGGAGCGAGTGATTCCATTACCTGCAATTGGACATCATTCCATTCTTCTGGAGAGCAGAACTATACAGTCTTTGAGACCTCTACTCTAGGTGTGTACAACATCACTATTTACACTCAGTCTGATGACATACTCACTGGTTCTGAGGATCTCATCACGGTTACTTTCAATGTAGCAAAGGATGATTATCTAAATCATACTTTTGATATTGGAGTTGAAATCCGAAAGAGGAATACACTATTTGTTTTGGATCAACCAATCACTCAAACGCCTTATGGAAGTACGATTTCAATTTTGGTATATTATCAAGATACTGATTTGAGAGTTGGTATTGATAATAGCACTGGCGAAGTCAGAGTTACTGTCACCTCATTAGATGTACCTATACTAGTATACACAAGTACCGATTCTTCATTAGGAATAGGTCACTATAATATAACTTTACTAAGTGATCAATGGGGTAGTATCGGTTGGAAGAATCTAACAATTACAATAGAATGGATTGGCGCTGTTGATAAGTTCTATAGTCAGACAATTGAAACCTCTGTACGGATTACTGGTACTGATACTGACCTATACCTTGAACTTGCACCGACTGCAACATATTATTTGGATTCCTTTGAGTTTACGCTTGTCTATTGGGATATTGTCAGTTCTCAGAAGATTAGTAATTCAACAGAACATAACGTGATTTTGTATGTGATTGCACTTGAAGGTGGTCACTCGGTCACCCAAAGTGATTTTACATATTACGAATCTTCAACATCACCAGGTACATACATCTTCTCATTGGATAGCTCACTATTTCCAAGTACTGATACTTTTCACTTTCAGATTGATTTCATGTGGAAGAAGGGAGTGTCGCCATTATATGAAAACAAGACGATTACGATTTCCCTCATTGTCTTAGATCGTCCAACCTACATTGATTATTCACCTGTTGCGTCTACGCCTTATGGTGAGATTGCTGAATTTAGATTTGGCTATGTTGATACTTTGACTTCAACAAAGATTCAGAATTCATCCCAGCTAGAAAAGCAATTGAATGATCTGGGAGTAGATTACTGGTTCACGTACAATGAGATTACCAAAGAATTTTCACTATGGATAAACACTTCTTCACTCAGTGTTGGACTACATACCTTACATCTAAATCTCACTTGGAGCGATTCGCCATTCTATTCATCTGTTAGCAGCAAGACATTTACTGTCAATGTTATTCTTAGAGCTACACAAGTTTCGCACCTCTCCTTTGCACCCGGTCAATGGGGCAATAATATTACTATTGAGTTTGTCTTCACGGACATTGTAGATGGAACAATAGTAGGTATGACCGGTACTTTGATTCTAAATGTAGGTGCTGGGAACTATACAGTTGTCTATGTTCCCGAGGGACATTTTATTGTCACTCTAAATACAACTGCATTCGTTTCAGATGGTTTGTATTCGCTTACTGTGACAATTGTACATACAAATAGTAACTATGCCACTGCAATAGAAACCTTTGATGTTTCTATTCTTAAGAGATCTACTCAACTAGGTTATGACAGTCCTGATCCTACAGCCTATCAAAATACTATGAGTTTCATAGTGACATATACAGATGATAGCTCAGGCGAAGGAATTCTAGGAGCTACAATTACTATTGATGGTAATAGTACAATAACCTTAGTGCCAGATTCAAACTATTGGATTACATATCTCACTGATGGTCAATACTTGATTGAAATTAACACTGTTGATCTTGGTTCTCCCAATGTCTATCTACTTCAGATTAATGTGACCTATTCGGGAGTTCCTTATTACTTGGAAGGGACTTTGAATATTTTTGCTAGAGTTACTCAACGAACAACTCAAATTCTTATCACACAGACTCCTGGAGATGTACCTTTCCAAGAGAACATAATCATAAAATTCAAATACACTGATTTTCTGACTGGCGTAAAGATTCCTATTGATCAATCTCATATTACTCTGTCTCACGGTCCTTCACATATTGTGATTACATCAGGTCAATATTCACTCTATGATCGAGTGACATATTACGAGATAGTCTTTAGCTCAACAATAGTAAATCCAACCGAACTTGTTGTTGGTTATCAAATTCAGATTGCAATTGACAAGAGTAGTGGAATACCCTATTATGCTCCTCGTGACACCACAACTACAGTTAGTACTGTGGAACGCTCTACGCAGATCCTATTTCCGCTTGTGGAAGATACACCTTACAATGATAACATTACAATCGAAATCAGTTACATCGACTATCTGACTGGAAATGGCATTGACGGCGCAGACTTGGATATTACTAGTGATAATGGAACTGTAACCTATTCTCTTGAAACTGAAGTAGGTGGATTGTATCGAATAATAATCAACAGCAGTATCTTTGGTGATACTGGTGTTGTATATTTTGACATTACCTTAAGCAAATCCGGTATCCCCTTCTATGCACCAAGAACAACTCTAGATGTGCCTGCTACAATTAAGCAAATTCAAACATCGTTAATTGCAGAAGCACCACCTCTTGGCTCATCTGCCGTTGGTGTTCCAATTGAAATAACTCTGACATTGAAAGATTTTGATCATAACATACTCCTCAATGGAGCAACCATCTCAACAGATTGGACTCTCACAAGTTATGTTATTGATGAGATTGGAAATGGAATCTATACAATCACAATTCAGACAACTGGACTTTTGTCGCAGAAATATACCTTTACTGTCTTCGCTGACAAACCATTCTATCAGAGTTCACAAGCAACTGTGTCAATTCAACCTGGTGCTTCGACAGTAGAAATCTATCTCGAAAAATCAGCTTATTACGCTGATTGGGGAGAATATGTCAATATCACGTTTCAGGTAAGAGAACCATACTACAACACACCTGTCACTGGAATGACTGCAACTATGATTTGGAATGGTGTATTGTATTATTTTGTAGAACTTGAGAATGGATATTATAGCTATAATCTTCTTACTTCATTAAATAATTTTGGAGTCTACCAACCCTCTATTACTGTATCGAAGCAATACTATCAGGATAGACAGAAATCCTTTACCCTTGTTATCTCAAAAGCGACAGGTCAAATTTTACCAGAATCTTCTATCTACGAAGTTGTAGTTAATACTGATGTAGATATTCAAATTTACTTGAATGATACCATTTCAGGATTGCCAGTTACAACTGCTACCGCTACGATGGAATTCAATGGAACCGTGTATCCACTTACTAGTATAATGAATGGATATTATACAGGCAATCTTGATGTGAGTGGTTTTGTAATTAGTCAATATCCACTTATCATAAGAGCAGTCACAACAAATCACATCTTCTTGGAAACTCTCATTGATATACAAATCGTACCAATCTATTCTGAACTGAAACTAGTTGGTAACCCCTCTGTTATCACAGTATATTTTGGCGATACTCTTTCAGTTTTGGCAATCTATAATGATACCTTCTATAATGCTCTCATTCAAAATGCCAACATATCTTACACCTTGGGCAGTCTAACGGGCAATTTCACCGAATTGGCAAATCATACTTATAGTGTGAATATTGACATCAGTTCCTTACCATCACAGTCAATATACCTACGTATAACTGCTTCAAAAGATGGCTACTTTACTGCCATAAAATCAATAATCGTGACTATTTTACCAATTACAACTAATGCACGAGTTGATTCTGCTGATACACTTCAGAGTGGTTACTATGGTGATACATTAGAATACCTCTTCTACTATGAAGATCTTCAACATGGTATCGGTATTAATGGAGCAACGGTCACAGCAATCTGGGAAGGTGGTTCACCTCATGTTACACACCTTGCGAATGGGACTTATCTTATTACTCTTGAAATATCAATTACTACTCCTGGAGTCTATGATTTAGTAGTCCGATTTGATCTTACAAATTACACGACACGGTCTGTTGTGGCTAAGGTTCAGATATATGCTATGCCCGCTACAATTTATGGCATTCAATCTTATTCACTCGCCATTAACGATACAATTGAATTAGAATTTATGATTCAGAATGACTTGGATCAGTCTCAAATTACTGATGTCAATGGTTTAGCTATATCAACACAACTTGGCACCTATGAATTAGTGCTCGAGTCAAATGGTAATTTCACATTAATGATTCCTGGAACACTGACGTATGGCACTTACACATTTGAAATTTACTTCCAGACTACAAAGTATGTAATCTCTTCAATTTCAGTTGAAATAACTGTTCGGAAAATTATAACCGAATTGCATTATTCCACATTGGATATACTCACATCACCAAATACAGGATTTTCAATACCTCTAACTTTCTGGGATCTAGACCATGGAGAAGGAATCGATGGTGCCACTATAACATTGGATTATTCCAATACAAGTATCACATATATCGAGAATCTGTTGAGTGTTGAAGATGGTGTCTATACAATGTACTTCCGCTCTCTTCAGGGCGGCACTCATACTATTACCATTACTTTCACAAAAGATGGATACTATGCACAGACAATTACCATTAATGTTCAGTCTGATATCTCACCTCAACAACAATTCCAACAGAATCTAGCGATAGGTGGAGGATTTAGTCTTTTCATCATTGCAATGCTCATTGTTGGTTATGTCAAAATATGGAGTATTCCAGTTCTAATTCGTGCTATGGAACGGATGATGAGAGCACTTCGAAAAGGCAGGATTCCAAAACCACCAAAGGTTAATTCAAGA
This sequence comes from Candidatus Thorarchaeota archaeon, assembly GCA_016839245.1. The sequence goes on along the minus strand of JAEOUN010000054.1, from coordinate 14,991 downwards.
CAAAATATTGCTATGGCAATTGTAAATGAAGACTTAGCACCTATAAAACTGCAAAAGCCTTCAGAAGATATTGCGCCAGAACCAATTGTCACTACAGTACCTGAGGTAAACGATTTGCTTGAAGAATTAGCGTCAATCACTGGTCTTGGTGAATCTGAAATTGAGGCTTTCAGAGCTGACCTAGCTAGAATGAAAGCAAGTGAGAGACCCGGTTTCCTGAAGGAAGTAATAGAACAAGAACGAGCTCGTCGTGCAGATGTCCTAGCAAAACCTGTAAAGGAAAAGCCCTCAAAGGAAAGCATTCAGCTTCAGGATCTACCTGGAGAAATTGAAGATCTCCGAAAGAAGCTCCTCAAGAAAGGCATGGCAGGAGAAGAGATTGATATTATTCTGGAAGAAGCAAAGAGCCTCTCGAAGGCAGATCTAGATGCTCTTCTTGATAGTCTTGGGATAAATCTAGATTAAATTAGAAATAGCTGGTGCCAACGCCAGCTTTTTTCTATTTTTTAAAGGTCTTTTCCACCTCTTCCAGAACATCTGAGTGTTTTTCAAAATACTCACGTGCAGGCGAAAGTAGTTCGATAAGATACCTTGTAACAGTACTTTTCACATCCATTGGATGGATTTCATTCTTCTGATAAGCGGCCTCAAAAAGGTCTGCACTAGAAAATTCAATATCTCCACCAAATTTTTCACTTCGTTCGATTACAATCTTATCGTAACGTGGAAAGATGATGTAACGTAGGGTGCTGGTGATAGCATTCTGTTCAAGCTCTCCTGCAGGACAATATGCCTTTTTAATTGTAGATTTGATATCAGCGGGGCTATCCGTTACTCTGATGTGTGTTGAAGGATCACTGGCAGACATCTTTGCTCCTCCTCCTTTTAATGAAGGAAGAAGTGGCATGAAGATGTAACTACCCTTTTTATAGCCTATACTCTCAAGGTGCTCTCTCCCAAGCATGTAGATGTTTCTTTGATCGATGCCACCCACAGTGATATCTGCATTGAGATACTTGACGTCAAGAATTTGAAGGAGTGGGTACATAAGCCCAGAAACTTTTGGTCCTTCACTCATCCGAACAACTTCACTTGCTGCTCGTAATGCTCTAGTTGTTGTTACTCTTGCAGCAATTTTAAAGAGGTCTTCAATATAATCCGGTTTATTTTGATATGTTGATCCTCTTAGAAACTTCATGAGTTTTGCTTCTTTTCCAAGCACTCCTCTTATGCATTCTTCATAGTACTTCGAGCGAATTTCCATCTGATCAAATGATGTCTTCTGATCATCGAGATGAGCATGATAATCTGCAAGTAAGATGGTGCCTTTACCACCAACCTTTGCTAGCTCAACAAGTTTGTTGAGAGGAATCATATATGCAAAGTGAAACGGTCCTGTTGGGGCTGTACCATAATAGAAGTTGAAATTTGGTTTTTCTGTTAGAATAGCCATAATTTCTTCTTTAGTTACAACTTCCTCCGCATTTCGTACGGCCGTTTCTAATGATTCAATCATTTGTGTTCACTTCGAAGGTTTCGATAACACTTCGTTTTAAGCTTGCTGTGTCTCCTGCATTCTTTTACTTGTCCTTCGAGTGACGATTCCTAACGCAATGAAACCAACAATCACGCTGAACCATAAAGTCACTACTCTGATGAGAATTGTTGCTGCTCCAGCTATCGTATTACTCCAATGCAGAAGATAACCAATTAGCAATGTTGATGTTACTTCGTACATTCCTACTCCACCCGGTGAAAATGTAAGAGCTCCGATAATTGATGCAGTGGAATGAATGAATGTAGCAACTAGTAGCAATGATAATGAGACAGGTTCTCCTGAGAGAACAGAAAATATTATCCAAAGTTCAACGCATTCCATAAACCAACCCGGAGTACTGATAGCTGTACTGATTAACATTGGTTTAGGACTTAGAGTTCGTGTCATTGTGACTTCGATTATATCACAACTGTCTTGGAATCGTTTGAGTGGTCCCATAGATGTTATTTTTGATAGAAATTTTGAATAAAATGTCTTTGAGCCAATGACTAGAGCTCCAAGCAACACAGCTCCTCCAAGGAGGATTACTGTGAGTATTTCATTTCCTGTATTAACTCCCATTGAAAAGCCAACAAGTGCAAGAATTACCAATGAAAGAAGATCCGTAACTCGTTCTGAAACAACGATAGGTATTGTCTTGACAACTGGAGTTCCATCGATTTCCTGCACGAAAAATCCCTTTACAGCTTCTCCAATCTTGCCTGGAGTAGTTGTGAGTGTAAATCCAGCTAGAAACACGCTAAAGCTATCAATATGACTTAGATGAACATCAATTCTCCTCAAATAGTACTGCCATTTGAAATATCTAAAGATGTAGTTCAGAAATGAAAAGGACATCATTACAGGAAGGATCCAGTACCATGGTATTGAGACAAGTGCTTGAATTACGTCATTCGGGTCTCCATAGACTCCTACTAGAATAAACACTATCACACTAAAAATAATGAAGAGTGCAATGTTTCTGGGACTGATGAATGAATGTCTTGAGGATTCTTCTTTGAACTCACCATCCATCGTAAGCAACCCTCCTAATTCTTTGCCACAACATTGTTGGAATGTGAACTATGAAAATTGAAGGATAACCCGTAATCTGAGTTCTGCCATTTTTCAATTCTTCATAGATATCATCCACGCTCTCTATGTCTTGAAGCCATGTCTTTGCATGTCCCATCTCTAAGAACGAATGACCATCACTACCAGCAGTCATGGGCTTATTCAAACGTTTTGCAAGTCGTTGTGCCTTCATATTGAATAGCTGAATAATGCATCGAGAGTTAATACCCTCAATTAGATCAACATGTTTTCTGATAAGCTCTTCTGGAAGTCCCCGTCTGATTGCTGTATACTTTCTCAAAGGATCCATTGGATGCGGGAGAATGACAAGTCCATTTATAGCATGAACATCTTCAGTGATCTCTTCAAATGTCCTATTTTCAATATGTTCTGATACAAAGAGACCTATCACTTCACCATAGTCTGTCGACTTGTACTCACAGGCTGGAAGAATGAATCTATTATCTCGCTCAATGACCTTGAGGATTGACGCTCTATAGTGTTCTGTAAGTGCCACTCCTCGCAGTCCTTTTTTCTTCATCATCTTAAATAATGAATATGGACTCTGGAATCCGTCCTTTGAATGATATGTGTGCATATGCAAATCAAAAGCTGACAGATGATTTTCCATTTTTTGCACCTATATCATGAATAAAAGGAATAAATTCATCACAAATTCAAAGACCATTTCCCAGAAGAACAGAGTCCAAGCAAGTACAACGATAAATAGAATTCCACCTATTAGAATGCCCTTGTCTTTGAAAGCAAGATGAGGTTTTCTTCCTACTGGACTGCCAATCTGAATGAGATATACATAACGAAGAATTATTCCTGCTAGAAATGGTACAGTAAGCATCACTGGTTGTTCAATCATTCGATTAGTAAAAGTATTGAAACAATACAATGTGTAAAAGATTACAAACCAAGTTGCAGACATACTGATTCCTTGATCAAGAATAGTACTGGTATATTGTGTGAATACAGGTTTATGTTCTGCTGCGTCTTTTCCTAGATATTGAAGTTCATTCTTTCTTTTTCCAAAACCGAGTAGTAGTGCAAAGAAGAATACTCCAATGACAAGCCATGATGTAAAAGGTGCTTTCAAAAGGACTGCTCCTGCAATTGCACGAAGAACAAAACCTACGCCGATAGTGCATACATCAATAATTGCCCATTTTCTAAGGTAGGAATTGTAGAGATATGAATTGATAAGATATAACACGATTATGATTAAGAATAACAGGTCAAGAACAACAGATAGTGAAAGACCTAAAACAAGAAGGATAATAGCTAGAAGTAAGGCTTTTGGTCGAGAAACTGCACCTGAAGGAAGTGGTCGGTTCCTTTTCTCGGGATGAACCGCATCTGCTTCTAAATCTTTTATGTCGTTGAAAATATATGTTGCACTAGAAACAGCACAAAATGCAAAGAATCCTAGAATAAGTGGCAAATGGTATGTGTAGAAGCTTGATAAATCAAGAAGTGGAGGTATAGGATCCCAAGGATATGTTTCCGGAACTTGGTAGAATATTATTGCTAAGAATACTAGCAGGTTCTTGTACCATTGTGCTGGTCTCATTAACCTTAGATAATCATTTACTGGCATCAATTTTTTCTCCGATTATTCTGAATATGATTTCCATAAGGCTCCCCATTCTGTTTCCTCAAGGAACCACTTTACCCATCTCTTACCCTTGAGAGGAAGCCAAATTCCATCGTGGTATAATCCACTGAGTTGAGTTGGAAGCCACATAAGTGGGGACCTAAACAATAATGTTTCCATTCCTGGAAACCTGAGAAATCCTCTGTTCCAAGTAATGACTGGGCTTTTACTTGGACTTAGGTGAAAATTGGGGAGATCCTTCCATGATTCAAAGTCACCAACAATGTCAATCTTATTAGGATCTGATTCACCAAGTCCTATCTGATTTGCAATCTGCAATTTGTGAACCAAACATTGATCAATTCCCATTAATCGGGTTTGGACTGTATCAGCGGCAACCATATCTGAAGTAGCGATTAATATGTTGCCAATCTTAGGAATCATGGTTCTAGGGCCTGCTCCATCACCAACAACTGTTCCATCTGTGATAACAAATTCTGAATGAGAGATAGTCTGCTGTAACAATAATAAATCTACTAGCACTTGATGAATTTTAAGATGGGCAAGGTGTCTATTTTTTGTAAGATATAATCCAAAGCTGTCTTTCATCGCTCCAGTCATCATAGTATGACCATGAGTCTTGATTGTTGGAAGATGAATAATATTAGTTCCAAAGATTTCTTTTGGAGCTATGGTCTCTCCGAAAATTTTCTTTAAAACAAGAGTTTCCCGTGGCAGATCCACATCTACGTATGTTGCTTTGATAAGTGGTAAGAATTTGATTTTGTGTTTTTTAATGACTGGATACCAATTGTTATTCTTAGTACCTGCATAGATGTTAGTAACTACTGTTTCATTTTCAACAGCCTGAATCTTTCTATTATCAAATCCATCTGCGATGAGTTTTTTTAGAAGCCCATCAAAGATATACGGATTTGTTGAGCATGCAGGATATAATTTACTCCAAGACAAGTTAAGCTTGATTGTAGTCGTAATGTCTTTGGATACATATTTGTCATAGTCTGCTAGATCCATTGCTCTAGCAATATCATCATTAATTGTCTTAGGAGTAGTTTTTACAACAGCAACCTTTGGCATAGTAGAATCAACTCGCGCTATGCTAATCCCCATATTTTATGTTGTCGAATCGACTTCACTCTTAATAAGTTGTCTCAATGGTCAATATTGTACCAACGATAAGTTGTGACTATAATCGATTCAGAGATTAGAATAGATCTATGGCGTCAATCTGAAAATCCTTACCAATCCGGACAATCTTAGGTCGTACTCGTGATCCATATGTTGCACTAAAAACACTCACAAGCCTACCTCCAAAGAATGTTTGGTATCCATATGGATATACCTCATGAGCTCTAATCATCATGTAAGCGTCGATATTGTGCATGAACTCGTTGAATGCTGACTGACCATAGTATCGAGCTCTCGAACTCCTGAAATTTGGCCTAAACTTGAAATCCATCTCTCGTGGATCATTCCAGACTATCTGAAAGATAATATCATCAGGAAAATTAGGATTCCTTCTATTGCATTTTTGGATTTCGTCAACACTCGTTACTCCCTCTGGAATTCCACCGTGACATGCAAATAATTTACCTTGACTATACGCTGCAATAGGTAGTATCTCGAAAACTCTGGAATAATGCTTGTAGACATCGAATGAATAGGCCTCGGTGACGGCATTATAGAATCCATATCTCGCAGCAACTTCATCTGATTCATGGTTTCCTCGAAGCATAAGAATTCGTTGAGGTGATGATAACGCAAGTGCCATGACTAGATTAAAGGTCTCTATTTGCTCTGGTCCTCGGTCTGCATAGTCTCCCAAAAAGACAAAGTAATGCTTTGGATATTTTTCTATAAATTTCTGAATTGATAATATGCTTTGTAACTCACCATGGAGGTCTCCGACAAAAATGACATTTTGGGAAGGGATTTGCACCACATTAGGCATCTCCCTATAGAGATCCTGCAAATCGCCACAGAGAGACCAAATCTCTTCTCCTGCTAGTTTTGTTTTTCCTGAGAGTACGGTCTTAACAAGATTATCCATGTTCCTCTCATTCCCATGCTAATTCTCTGAAAATAATATCTAATGCTTCTTTTGGTGAATTTGCTGAGTGAATCTTATCGATTCTACGTTCATCAATTTGAGTTCCTGCAAGTTTTTTTGCCCATCCTCCAGAATCTACCATGGCAACTATGACCTTGTCTGAAAACCATGATATAGCTATTTCACTCAATGTACCTGCAGCGCCGTCGATGGCGATCACTGCATCGCCAGATTTTGCAACAAGAAAATTTCGAGCATAGCCAAGTCCTGTCGGAATGGCAATGTCAATGAATTCATTTGCGGCTTGTTTTTGGTCGGTAGGAAGTATACCTATTGTAAGCCCGCCATATCTTTTAGCTCCTCTACACACTGCTTCCATTACTCCTCCAAGCCCGCCACATGCTAATGCAAGTCCACGTTTTGCGATTTCTTCTCCAACATTCTCTGCTAATTTTAATGTGTTTAGATTGGAGTCAGAACCTCCAATTACTGATACTATCCTCAAAGCTCTCGATTTCTCCTCTGCTATTCTGTTAATGTTTTCTTTAATGAATCAAGTCTTTTTTTCAAAATATTGAATGCTGAAATCGATAATTTTCCTTGGTTTAATCTTTCGCGTGCAACATCAAGAAGCGATGTAGAAGAATATTCATTCTCTTTGATACCTAATGTTATGAACACTGGTACTTCTTCTTGAATTGCTTCATCCAAAATGAATCTGGAACAGTAAGAAGCTCTTTGAATTTGCATCTCTACATGATTTGGAATTGAACGCTCAGCCAATGCAATAGCTTTTGCTGTTGTGAGTAGAGCTTTCTGTTCTATACCTTTTGAAGACCAACCTGAATCTATTGCAATAATGCAGATGTTGTTTTTTCTTTTACAAGTATTCAAACAGAATTTACATACTAGTGGTTCGAAGCTTATAGCGCCTGTTCTCAAAGAAATAAAAGCAGTGCCTTCAGCTATTTCAACAATGCATGATTCATCAAGTATTCTTAGACCTTGATAAAGAAGTACCGATTGTATCTCTGCAAGATCAGAATCAGAACAAATCGATTCTTTTACTTCTCGCTGAGTTGCTTCAAAGATTGGGCAATCTTCCTCATCTATGAATGTAATAATAGGAGGTTGATGCGAATCATTTCTCGAAATAAGCCTATCTGCAACTTTATCGACTATCTCATCAAATGAATGAGTATTACATAATTGATATTCCCCAATGATACTATCTATTCTATGCGGATCAAATTCAGGATCTTCTTCGTTACGAACAACAGCAATCATAATTAGCGAACTTTCCGCAACTTGAAACGATTTGAGTAGACTCGGAATTGATTCTAATTCATTAAATCGAATTACTATTATTACTCCACGATGACCTCTCATAAAATTCGCTGTAAGACCTGATAATCGTTCAACTTGGGGGAGCGTCCATAATTGAATTGCCACTAAGGTGTCTTCTTTTTCATTGTTTCTAGCAACCCCAAGGCTTACACCTAATGTATTGAAAAGCTGCGTTGAAACATTCTCCTCACTAGCTCTACATAGAAATCCTGTTTGCAGAGATATGTCTCGACCTAGTACCATTACTTTAGCTACCAATCTGGATTTCATAATCTGAGTAGACATTCTCAGATTACATATTGAATTATACCAACTAATAATTTATTGTCATGGAAGAAGACTCAACTACTTGAACGTATGTTCGTAGTTGATAACAATGGTTCGTCTTTTCACTATTTCAGATATACCGGAAATCGAACGAGCAGGGTATTCAGTAAGATATTATGCTGATTTAAAATTCTCACAACAATTGAACACTGCAGGTTTCATTTTTATTGCGATACCTGCAGGAATTCAAACAAAACCTCATGCCCATGAAGTACTGCAGGAGCTTTTCATAGCTCTAACTCCTCTTACCATGATAGTGGATGAAGAACAATTTGATTTAGTCCCTGGAGATTTATTACTTGTTGATCCTAAGGAATTTCATTCCATAAAAGCATCCAAGAGCGAAGACAGCAAACTAGTTGCAATTAAATGTCCAAATATGAAACAGGATAAAATAGATCAAGTACACTAAATCTTACGCAATCAAATGAGCATAAATGAATTGAATGCTATATAGTCATCCGAAACGATATTTCTGAAGAAAAGGATGTTTGTCTTGATCCTCTATTGATGTTTTTTTAAATTTGATAGATGCTTTTAGAAGTACTCGTCATCAAATTCATCTTCTTCGTCTTCATCATCAAATAATATATCGACAGGACTTCTATATCCTTGCATAAGATTTGATTTTGGTATTGCCCTCTGGAATACCTGATGCAATTCTCGCCATTCTCTATAACGTTTTCTGCGTCCAAGAATTCCAGCTAGCGTAACAACTATGAAAGAAATTCCTCCAGTAACATACAACTCCAATCTTGAGGAGAAAGCTGATGATGCTGCACTAAGAGCCATTATTAGAATGCCTCCCAAAATTAGAGTATTTAAATAACAATCACAAGTCATATTCAATTGCGGAGGACCAACTCTGAAATCCTCTGGATCTGTTCTTGGAGCTAAATTAAGGTAGTAATTGAAATAGGAAATGACTCCAATCACACCAATTAATATAGCCCATGTTAAGATTTCCAAAGTTGCATTCCTTCTTTTTTATGCTTCTGCATCGGGAGCAGCTACTTTTAGACAGCTGAAACCATATTCACCTTCATACGATATCTCAGCAGTCTTACTTGGTTCAATCATCAAGACTATTGAGTATTTCTTAACTACATCAGGTTTTGCATCTGTGATGCCGAACTCTCCGTTTGTCAAAGCTATTTTGTGTCCTGTCTTAAGTGAACATAATTCAGGATGGTGTTGAGTATTCACGGCTACACGTGCTTGAATACTGTCATTTCTTACAATAAGAACTTCTTTGTCATTAATTGTTTCGAGAGAGAGGACATCCATCCATCCCATCAATTCTTTTGGTATTTTCTTAATTGATACCATGCCATCAGTAGCCATCTTTTCAATAGGCGGCAAATGACCTTGTACTTCATTAAGAATTGGAGTCACAAGACTTGTGTTCCATCCTTTCTTTACAAAGGCTTTCAATGCGTGCTCTGCTATCTTTTCAAGTGCTGGTTTAAATCGATCGTGGGAAGATGATGATACTTTATACAACATTCTAAATGAGTTTTCAGTGCCTTCTTCTCTATTATAGGCAATTCCAATTTTATATGCAGTGACAGATAGTTGCCAGCCATTATCATGATCATCAAATAGGAGACTGTATTTTGCAATGTCATTTAACATTGAAATTGTCACATCTGGCCATTCAAGCTTACTTTGAGTAAGACTAAACCCACCCATGACCTCTGCTCGAATCACCTGCATTGTGACATAGAATCCTTCAGTTGTTTCCTTCATATCTTCTAGTCCGATTCTGTGAATCATTGAGTCATAGAGACTATAGAAATAATCGATCTCCTGATAGTCTTCACGAATGAGTGCTAGGAGAATTCGTACAAAGAAGACAGATGCTTTTAATTCATCATTACTGACTTCAGCAAACATAAGGAGTCTGAAAGCTTCTTCACTTACCTTTAGCGCATCTTCAATTCCTTCCCTTGTACCTCTGTATAAGTGGCAAATCATCTCCAAGTAATACAAGAATAAAGTGATGTCAGATGCGTGACGTACTAATTTTCCATGAGTATCAGCGTCTTCTGTCAAAGTGGATACGATTAGAAGACGTTCTATTTCATTCTGGACTGCCTCAATTTCAAGTGCAAGGCTATCATATTTTCCATCCTGAAAGTCTTCAAACATAGTTGGAACGTCTTTCTTAATGTCTTCTATAAAATCAAGAACAAAGAGTGGTCTTCCTTTGGAAAGCTGTCTGTCTAATCCTTCAGCAGGTCGCTTTACGGTACGAAGGACCCTGAGGGCATGATCTTCAATAATACGTATTCTAGTAACTGGATCATACGATTCCTGGCGAGAGATACTATACTTGACCTCTTCATTATAGATTCTATCTCGAATTTGCATGAGATCTTTTTTCATCCTCTCATCGTCTATTGATTCGATGAGTTCCAAGCAATAAGCAGATCCTACAATCCCTTCGACATTTACCTTTAAGTCTTGAATGGTCTGGAGTAATTTCATATCACTAGTTACTATTTTGGAGCCCTTATTTCTCATAGCTCCCAAAATTAGAGACATATCATTTGGTTGTGGTAGTGAACTCTCAGGACGTTGAATGCTCTCCATAAATGATTTGATATCCTTTGAGAGAGTTTCATCAATATTGATAATACCTTCCACCTCTCTTCGAAGGTACCATCTGAGTTCTTGGAATACCTGTCTAGTAATCCACAATTCAGCCCCTATTTTATTAGTAGCATTTTTTATAATTGACACATCTTTTGGGCGCTCTGAAAAGCCCGAAATGAAGAAGTTCGCGTCAAGGTATACTCGCATTGATATTGTCTCCATTTGAAACTGCTATTAAGCCAAGGATTTAGTATTATATTCCTTTCCTCGAGGATTTGATACACAGAATGAGTTCTCATAAAGGTCTTCTGATTTGCACCTTGGTCTTGTTATCGACTTCTGTAGATGTGAAAAACATTACGATAAAGCATTGTATTAAGGTATTGCAAGTATGTTGAGAAAACGTGTAATTTGCCGGACATCACCACTTTCCTTTTAAGTAATATGAAATATTAGGATATATGAATCCTACCCCACGATAAAGCTAATAACCTAGGACTTCAAATATAGGCTGGGAAAGTGACTTCGACCACAAGGGTTAACTGCAAATATTCCATCCTATACACAAGGGCACGGCATATTTATTGTGTGAGTCGTTGAGGATTATGGCGTGCGATTCTCAACTAGCAATCGTCTCAAAACAGACGCATTGGAACGCGACGCACAAAATCATTAGGACTCGCTGAGATTCCCTCTGCGGGGAAGATTGGTGGCGCGGCATGCGTGGCGTTGCTCACATGACGCTGTGCCCACCCTCTTCTTTTTGTAACAAATTTACTTACTGCGCTAATGAGTTAGCTAATTAAGCAAAATGAGATTGATAAATCGATTACTATGATCCGTGTCAGGTTGACTTCCAAAACATGTTTTATTTTCATTATGATGCTTGTAGCTATCCCCGTTGTCCTACAGAATGACGTGACAGATTCGTTTCTTAAATACTCGATAGATCAACATACGGTAAGTCAATCAGATACTACTCCTCCTATTATCTGGGATTGGGATATTTCTGGACATGCTAATCAAAAGATTCCATTCGTAGTTTGGGCCAATGTAACAGATGAGGGTGTTGGTATTAGAAATGTAACTGTTCGAGTCGTTGCCCCGAATTATACATTGGTTGAAGAATTATCATACAATGGAACATTTTACCAGAAGCAGCTAGATCCACTAATTTTCCCCGGCGAATATAATCTAATAGTAAGAGCATATGATATGAATAACAACACAAGAACTGGAAGACATATTCTTATCACGATTACTTCTCCTGAAGATCAGACAATTGATGAGAGTATTACAATGCCAATCGTTGCAGGCTCTAGTGGTGCTCTTGCCGCTATTGTAATCATATTTGCTTTAATGTATGATCGACGGCAAGAAGAGATGGCTGAAACTCTTTCAGCGGAAGCCCTTGGCTAGTTCAGCGACTAGATGATTAGTCCATTTTATTTATATGCGAATATTGCTCTGCATGATTGTTGAAACTGATTGATCTTTTTTTTCTTAATTAGGCGATAGAAAAATCAATGCAATAACGTTTTATGTTTATCAAACGATAGGCGTTTGACAAACGCCAACCTTTAAAAGAGTTTTGTGCAACACATGAACCGAGGTTTCAGACATAATGTTCAAGTATGCCCTCAAGCGAGTGATTCGAAGTTATCGACTTTTTGTAGCCCTTACACTTGGCGTGCTTGTTGCCACAACTTTCTTTGCAAGCACAAATGTTGCTGCGGATATACTAGCTCGAAACGCGCTTGATAGCAGTCTTGAAGGTGTCCTTTACGAATACAATGTCAATTCTGTTACATCAAATTGGAGTGAGGACACACTTAGTGATATTGAAAGTGAATTATCGCAGGTTCCAGAAGTCACGAACTATACAAAAGTAACAACAATCAATTACGATTATAACAACTCTGATGATACTTCGTTCCAGATTTTTGGAGTCGAGTGGAATTCTCTCTTTACACATAATTTGAATGTCATTTCTGGGTCTGATACTCTTGCTGCAAATGAAACCTATATTGTAAGTGGGTCCACAAATGAATCTCTCTTTTCAATTGGTGAAGTGATTCCTGTGACGATAACGTTGGAACTCACTGCGCCACCTTACATCTCTGAAGTAGAATGGAATTTCACAATCGCAGGTCTTGTCTCAATTCCAATTGATGTCCGTGAAGCATTGCAACAGAATCAATTTGCAGGTGCTCTTCTAGGGGCATTTGGAATAAATTTTGAATCTCCTTACAACATGATGCTTACAAATTGGGATTTAAGCAGCTTGCCAATTATAGAATATGCGGATACATTTGAAAACCGGGTACGTTTCAGCCTAGAGAATAGCTACCAAGTAAGCATTGACAGAACTTCCATTATCGATCCTTATGATATTGAAGGTTCTCAACAAGAAATTCAGAATATTCAGAAGAAAATTGATTCAAGACTAGAACGATTTGATGTTAATATCATATCGAATCTACAATTTCCATTATTGGCGTACACGATTACCTCACTCATGATGAACTTCACATTCATCTCATTATCCCTGCCAATCTTCTTCATGGCTTACTTCACGGGGACCATGGTCAGTGATGTGAGCTATAATCTACGTCGTCGAGAGATTGGATTACTTCTCACAAAAGGTCACAAACAAAAAACGATTCGAAATATGCTTCTGATTGAGGGATTGGTTGTAGGCGCAATCGCAGGTGGTGCCAGCGTATTTCTTGGATCTCTAATTTCATGGACTGTACTTCAAGTTCCAGGATTAACCTTCTTCGCTGTGTTATCCAACAATAGTAGTGCAATTACGCTCTCAGTGATTCTTGGAATGTCACTTGCATTGATATCTGTCTGGAAACCTGCTAATCGTGCATCCAAACTCGAAATACTTGATGCTCTAAAGCAGTATGTATATGTCGAAGAAACTGCTGAGTACAAGCGTCTCTTACCAACAATTTCCTTCGTTCTAGGAAGTTTCAAGCTATCTCTTTGGATTCTGGGAATTTCTGCAAGTCAGCTCGTTGACCTACTAAATATTGGAGGTAACATTACTCTTGCAATCGGTATCATTGCTTTTGTTGCATTAGATAGCGTATTGAATTATATCGGCCCACTTCTGTTTCTTTATGGAACAACAAAGCTATTTCTTAGAGGATCTCAACGATTCCAGGAAATTGTGGTAAATGCTGGAAGTCGGTTTTTTGGAGCTTTTGGAAAGTTAGCTACAAGAAATGTGAAACGTAATCCGGCACGAACTGCTGCAATGGTTTTTCTCATTTCACTAATTGTATCTTATGGAGTGTTTGCAATCGGCAGTCTATACTCAGAAAACGATGTTGTTGAACGAAATGCACTCTATGATGTCGGCGCAGACGTCCGATTAGAGCTCAAGAGTAGTGCCAATCTTACACAGGTATTAGATATCGTAGATGCAAACGAACATGTTATCTCAACAACAACAGAGTATCGACTCACTCTACGGACAGGTTCTACTACAATATCGACCAGAGGAATAGATCCTAATTCTTGGTTGAATACAGCATTCTGGGAAGAAGGATGGTTTATTGGAGATGTCCATGAGATGATGGATCAATTGAATGACAATGGCATCATCCTCTCGCTATCAATTGCAAATGAGTTAGGTGTTATTGTTGGAGATAATATCTCCGTGAGGAGTTCAGTCTTTGGTGATACGCACAACTTAGAGATTGTAGGTCTGATTGGATATCAATCTTTGTTAGAAGGTTTTGTTACTAGAATAGGTGGTTCAGGAGGTACACAAGACTTGCAGTTATCAGTAAGCGGAGATTATCCATCATTCGTATCAGAAAGTTTTCTCAACTCATCTGATTTCATAGATAGTGCAACAAGGCACATCCTAATAGATACACTGCAAGGTACAAATGGAACTGCTCTTCAAGAAGAATTCCATGATGAGTTTCCATCGCTCCAAAGCAGTGCCTCATTTACATCAGAGATTGTTGATTATTGGGCACGTCCAATAGATAGTGGAATAACAAAGATACGGTGGGTTGCAATTGCATTCTCGGTCATTTTAGCTTTTGTTGGAACGACTCTTGTGATTGTTTTAACTCTTCGAGAGAAGGATGCAGAGATTGCCTTACTCACAGTGAGAGGATTTACCAAATGGCAGTTGTTCAAGACACTATTGGCTGAAATGATGGTGATGGTTATCTTCTCATTGTTGCTGGGTAGTTTCGTAGGTTTAGTCGAAATATTTGGTAATGTAAGTCAATTGAATGACTCTGTAAGTGGATTGATCAGATACAATATCATAATACTTGGTTCATCAGGATTAACAATGCTTGGAATCATTGGAGTAGTAGTGTTAGCGGCAGCCTTCCCCGTCTGGTTGGCATCTAGGAGACCTGAGTCAAAGGTCGATGTATTAAGAGCATAGGTGATAAT
>JAEOUN010000011.1 GCA_016839245.1 Candidatus Thorarchaeota archaeon | reverse complement strand
TCACCGATTACTACTATTTGGAATTCAGGAGAAAATAGGAAACTATAGTGATTATCAAGTACACTTATAGTGAGATTATGAGGACCAATTGATATATTCTGCCAGGCGGTAATTGTTAAAGAATCGATTATTCCAGGATATACTTCAAATGATTGAGATATTTCATTAACACTATCGGTAATTTCCAATGGGAAACTTTCATCCCAATTAAATTCTTCTTCGACTAAGAATTCGATTGAGATATTATTACCATGAATAACAGGCTGTAAATTTTGAGTTAGTGTGAAACTAAGAGAATTTCTTATGGCTTCTACAATAATTGATGTTGTGGCTGTTTCGTATTTGGAATTAGTTGCAGTTACATTTATTGAATATACTCCTGGAGGAACAGTGAAAGGAATTGATGCAGAATATTCACCATTTCCTATGTAAGCAAATAAACCATTACCAAAACTAACATCCCAAAAGACTATACTATCATCAATGGTAGTATTATCAATGGTTTCATGTTTAACAATAATATCAATATAATCAAAATTATTACCTTGGGGAGATTGACACAGTAGAGAAGTTGGTGCTGATACAACTGTCAAGTTTGATGATGATGGAACAACAGAGATTTGAAATATCTTTGAGAATTCAAGAAAATCTTCATTTCCGCAGCCTGTGATAATAAGATCATAAATTCCTGGAAATCCCATTGACTCTGTCCAATTGATGTAAAAATTGCCATTAGAATCCGTAGCCATATTCTCATTAAGAATGATTTCAAATTCAGGATTTCTGATTGTGACATTGATATTTTGATTAGAATAGGAAATATCACTATTATGCGTAGATGCAACTTTTAGTGTCAATGTAGTATTTGTATTGTATTGTACAACCAACGGTATTTGAGGGTACACTGTAAGATGTCCACGATTTATTGTGAATTCAATATTATCACTGGCTCCTTGAGTAACTGAGTCATAGAGTTCTACATTGAAGAGTGCATATGCGGTTATACCCTCTTCGCCTGGTTGAGTCTGTTCAGGATGAATTACATAAGTCGAATTGAGGATTCTAAAACTGGGTGAAGGAGATATAAAATATTCATCAGCGAACGCAGGACCTTGATCTGTCACTATTGCAAAGGATACAAAGCAATATCCTTCTGGACTGAAATCAGCCACTAAGCCAGCAACCATATTTACAGACTCACCAACTTCATAGACCATCTTGTCAGTTTCAAAGTATTGGAAATCAAAATAGAATGCTGATACAGTAATTGTGAAACATAGAATAATAATGAGAGATAGAGGAAGCATCGCTAGTTTCTTCTGTTTCACCTTGTTCACCAAAAAGAAGTATTCATGTTCCTTAAAAAACAGCACATGGAAATAACGACAGAATTAAAACCACACCGAATATCGCTCAAAGGAATAAGCATTGATAGATAGGAGTGAATAAAATTGGTAATCCGACTTAGAGATACAGTAATTGATACAATAGAAGATGCCGAAACTAGAAGACTAAAAGTAGTCAAAATATCGTCAAAGAGCGAAGGAGCTAATATTACACTTGAACTCCCTGAAGCACTTTGCGAAAGCATGAATGAAGGTGATACTGTATCCATTGTAATTGACTCAAAAGAAATTACCAAGGGGGACGATTCCAAGCTTTATGTTGAGGGAAGTATCTTCCAAAAAAGTGAGAAAGAAGGATTAGAAATTACAGGGTCAATTGGTGGCTTAAAACTAGTAGTAAATCTAATCAAAGTGACTGCAAGTCAAGCGAGCACATTCGATTCTGACAAGTTCTATTTAGTTTTGAGATAATAATTAATCTGAGAGATTACTTTCGGGTATCTCTTTCTGACTGGGCCCTACTTGTAATATTAATTCAGGGTATTGTACATTATACTGTATCTTCTTCCAGCTCAAATAGATAAATTGCATGTGAAATTCAGTTAGGGATTATATCCATCTTCTTTTTTGGGTGTGGTCTTTGACTGATGGAATAAATGAACCTGATTTGATGGTATCACAATCCTGCCCAGACTGTAAAGGATCTTTGATCACTAGTCATGGGCATATTGTATGTATTGAGTGTGGTTTGGTCATCTCAAGAGAATATGTCCTGCCAACATATCAAATGGGGGAACTACTCCAAAATAATAGTCCAGAAGCAGCAGTGTATGTTTCTTTGGGTAATAGAATGCATATTGTTGATGGACTTGGCAGTTATATTGGCTTTCATAAGGATAAGTATTTTCAGGATGCAAATGGTCAAGCTCTTTCAGGAAGAACACAGAAAAAATTCAAGAGACTCAAAACAATATATAGTACTAGAATACGAATAGGCAAAAATGAAGCTAAATATCGTGCTTTGAGAACTCTTAATCATGTTTCAAAATTATTGATGTTAAATGAACAAGTACGTGATCGAACAGCGTATCTTTACAAGAAAGTCATATCTGAGTCAGCTGAAAAGGTTAGTAATAATATACTGCTAATTGCTGTCTGTCTTCTTATGTCTGTAAGAGAGTTTAAGGATGAGGCTCCAATAACACTTGATGAAATTGCGAGCGTTTTTGAGAAATGTGGACACCGTGTAAATGTTAGATCAATGGTACGAGAAGCCCTTAGATTAAGATCGTTGACTGGTTATGCACCAGAAATTAGAAAGCCCAAAGACTATGTTCCAAGAGTATTATCAATGCTTATGAATAATGGAAAAGTACTAAGTAAAATCAAATCCCGAGGATGGGATGCAAAAGCCTTTGAGAATGAACTCAGAGATAAAATCTTAATGATTCTGAGTATGATTCCCAGTGCAAAAAGAGGTGGACGCAATCCATTCATTTTTACTGTTTCTGCAGCTTATGCTGGTGATCGTCTGATTGCTTCTCAATATGGGAAACATCCAGTCCTTACTCAAAGATTGACATCAACAGCTACTGAAGTGGCAGAGTATAGCATTCGTGACCATTTTGGAATGATGAAGAAAATCATTGAGATACCGAACGAGATTATGCAATGATATACTAGTATTACAGATAGAAAAACAGAGGAAAAATTGGATGGAACATAGTTTACGAATTATCTACTGTTCTCTAAATCGTTGTGATGATTGTAGGTATCAAAATGAGTCTACGTGCCAAGAACTTGATGTTAAGACGAATGATACCTCCGAATATATTCTTCTTGTAGAGAAACAACGTGGATTATTACATGTAATTAATAGAAAAGATTTCGCAAT
Organism: Candidatus Thorarchaeota archaeon; assembly: GCA_016839245.1. The sequence goes on along the minus strand of JAEOUN010000011.1, from coordinate 12,976 downwards.
GATTGAACCACCATGGTATTCAAATAATTGGGAATCAATATTCATAGGATCCAACAGCGAATTATTCAGAGAATTAGATAGTTTGATTGAAATCTATATCATAGAACCATATGTTTTTCTATTCTTTAAAAATGATAATGATTTTCATACTAAATGTCAATATATACCAATAGTAAAGACATCTCTAGAACTTTCATTATTGAATAGACTTGTGAATGAATCAAAACAGATAATTAAGCCAGTCGTGGGGAATAAGAGAATAGCAAAAGATCTTCTAGAAGAAGTTGCAATCAATATTTCAGATTATATTGAATATCAAATTCCAGAAATTAATGATATAACAAGATGTCGTCTAGCACAGATTGTGGCACATAAATCAAATATTCTAGGTTCTCTATATCCTATTCTATTAGACGAGATGACTGAAGAACTATATCTTGATGGACCTAATACAAATGTATATTTCGATCATCAGAAATTAGGAAGATGTATCACACCAGTGAAATATAATGATTCAGAGATAACACGTATTATAACTTTCATTAGATTCCAAAGTAATATGCATCTAGATAGAAGTAACCCTTCATTGAAAATGGATCTGAAACTCTTTGATACAAATTTAAGATTGTCTGCTAGTGTGCCACCACTTAGTGTTGATGGATTGCATCTCGAAATACGTAGAGCAAAGAAAGAACCATATTTACTTCGTGATTTAATTGAGAATGATACAATGACATTTCGTGCAGCAGCTCTATTATTACTAGCAGTTGCTTGTAGATTAAATATAACGATAACAGGCGGTCCTGGTACAGGTAAGACAACACTTCTAAATGCATTAGATATGGCTGCACCTAGTTGGTGGCGAAAAATCTACATTGAAGATGTAGTTGAAAGCAGAATAATGCAAAATCACCATCAAGTTAGATTGCAAGTTGCACCGATTGATGAAAAAGTATCTGGGTTAAATAAAAGCGATGAAATCGTGAAATGTCTTCATAGGTCGCCGGACTACGTAATTCTTGGAGAAATACAGACTATAGAGCATAGCAAGGCATTATTCCACGCTATTGCGGCTGGATTACATTCAATGCAAACATGTCACAGTAGTTCTGCAGCAAGTCTTGTTTCTAGATGGGTTGTTAATCATAATATTGAACGGGCAAATCTTGGATTAATGGATTTGATTGTAACATTAGAAAGACTAAAGCCTGGTGAATCAAGGCGTTTTGTAAAAGAAATCGTTGAGATACGCAAGGGAGTTCAAGATGGTGCATTAACATTCCTTGGGACTAATGTTGTCTATGATTGCAAATCGAAGACTATGCATAAATGGAGTGAAGATGGAGCCTTTTTGACATACGCAAGAAATAATGGTATTCGTGATTTAGAAAACATTGTTGATTCATTAATTAAAAAAATGCAGGATAATAAGGATAACAATCATTTTGAAAGGCTTGTAGAAAAAATATGGGATTATAGTTATCCTATGCAGTCATTTGGAGAATAGACAAATATTGCAAAACTTGGTTGAACATTATCTTTTAGGACTTTAAATTAGTCTGAGCTGATTCTAATGAATGGTGAAACTCTATGTGTAATAAGAGTATAAAAGATGATGAACAGGGTGGTCCATTGGTAGAAGAGAGCCTTCTTCTAGGACTAGCGGTTGTTACTGTATCTATTGTTATAGCAGTAATTCTTCAGGCTACAGGATGGGCTCAGGATGTTGTTGGAGGACTCTTACAACTCCTGCAAGATAGCTGGAGTGATCTAACACAATTATTTGGTACTCCTTAATTATTCCAAGTATCAATCATAGATTATTAGAAGTACGGAAAGGCTTATTTGTAGTGAGAGAAGCAAGCCTCTCGCGCTCCGGGCTGGCATACTCAAGCTCCGGTAGATCACTATAGTATCATATCTATAATGTACCGATTGTAGTCCGGCCCAGCATGGGGGACTCTCGATCCCCCGACCCGGGTTCAAATCCCGGCCGGAGCACCAATTCATTTTAAATGGTAAATCGTTGACGTATTATTGGTATTGCAAAAAGAATAGATGTAACTGTAAATGTGATAGCAAATCCACCTATACCAATTCCTTGTGCAGCTAGGATAGACACAAAGGGTATTGAAAGAATAATTGTACCGGAGGAATATGCAAGATATTTAGTTGCTTTTATCTCATAATACAGTGAACAGTTTCCACTTGTAGAGGGAAGTGGAAGTTGCAAGATGATTTCACCATTATCTTTAGTAATAGCAGATTTTTCAATTGAAAGCCACAGGAATTCGAGAGATAACCCTTTTAGTAAGGATCCATTTAAGCAAATTATTTGAAGCTTCATTTCTATCATCTGAAGCGGAGAAATAATTTCGTAATGAATTAGATTTACCATAATAGGAATTTGTTTAGTAACAATAACATGATAATCCAGTCTAGCTGCCAATTCGAATAGTTTAGTATCTTCTGAACAGTATATTGAGTAATTATAGTTACTTTCGATACTAGGTGCATTTATGGTAAAAGTGACAGTTCCATTTATGTCAGTGAAGAAAGACTGAACAATAGAACTATCAAGAAGCAATTGAATATCCTTATGACTAATATTCCCAAAGAAATCTGTTAGATGAACAAGAAACATGATTTCTTGATTTGGGGATGCATAATGAATTACATTAATTTTTAGTAACTCGATTTTAGGAAGTGACCATGCTATAAAAGAATAAGAAAGAGTTCCATTGATTACAAATGAGTTTTCAATCTTTATACTTAGATTATGTAGACCGGCTTGATTAATAACTGGAAATGGTATTTTGACATTATTCGTATTAGTTGGAATTTGGATGCTTATGTTGTGTCCATCAGTTTGATCTGAAATATATAAAATTCCTAAAATGGGACGATTCAAAATATCATTAGCTTTGATATTCAATTCAATGGCTGAACCAATGATTACAGGTATATTTGCTTCACATTCTATATGGACAAAACCAAAGACATCAAATTGTCTAAATATTATTGATTCTGAATAACGTTCATTTCCATTGTATATAATTCTCAATGAATGTTGTCCTAGAAAGTATCTATCATCAATATCTAAATTCAGATTACAACTTCCTTGATCATTAGTATTGATAGTTGTAAGATAATGCTCATCTAAAATGATGTCAAGAGCTGCAAATACTCCTCCTTCAGTACAATTCAATGTGATAGTAGCATCAAGTGTATCACCAAGAATTGGCTGCCCGGTAAAAGATTCAATATTGATTTGTGTATCAAGTTTTTGAACTTTGATAACGAATATTGATTCAGCTCTTGAATAATAATTTTCTAAGTCTTGTTCAAAAATAACATGTATTATATTATCTCCGAGATTACTCCAAGAAGTGTTGCAATTGATTAGGAAAAAAGCCCCTCCAGAACTATTGGTCACAGCAGTTGCAAGTAGAATATCATTAGCATAGACAGATATCGTTGCATCTTGTATCGGATCTAGAGTATCATTAAAAATATGAATTGCAAATGAAAAATAATCACCAGGAGCTACTACATCTTCATTGTTATTGACTGTCATTAATGTCGAAGATAGTATATTAATTGTTACCCATTGACAAGAAGGAGCTAAAAAGAGTGATTCATTTCCTCTATATGTTGCATTGATAACTGTAGGACCTAAAGGATAATCATTAGGGATATTCCAGTGTATTGATACAATCCCAGTATCATCGGTAATTCCATAATTAATATAAGAATTCATTGTCTGGTCATAAAACTCAATGACCTGATTTGGAATAGGTATTCCATAGGTTCCATTTTGAAGAAGTATTGCAGTTATTGTTATACGATCACCACGAATCGCTGTATTCTCATTTTCGGCTATAATAGAAGGAAAATTAGCAAATAATATTATTACAAAAAAAAAACCAAATATTAGTATTAATCCCGATTTTGTATCTTTCATCAAGACTCACACTCTCTATTACTTCGTGGGTATCTGTAAATAGTAGGTTAATCATGAGTCAGAATACAAGTTTTTAATCTCCTATCGAATTTGGAGTTAGTAAAAAATTGGGGGAGTTCTTATGTCATTATCTGACACAAGGGTTCAGTTCTAACAAAGTGATATTTAGACTAGGAATCAAAGACCAAGGGAGAATACTAGGTGTTATTCCATAAATTTCACAATAGTGATAGTGGTATCCAAAGAAAAAATAGATTCATTAATACATTAAGTAAAACTTGGTATAGTGGAATACTTGTTACTTTGATCTATTTCATTATAGTATACGTATTACCTCTCCTCAAAATAATTGACTATCTAATTATTCCTAACAAGATCTTTTTTGAGTATTCTATTTGTGTATTCACTATTGTAACAGGTATTTTCTTGAATCACTTTCAGATAAATCAGAAACATTATAGTATTATCAAAGATAAAGATGTTCTTTTTGTTAATAATAATAATCGAATTATTGGAATAAGTTGTCTTGAGATAACCTCAACTTCTGGTTCAATAAATATGGATGAAAATGGTGTTCCTAAATATAATACTGCTATGTTATTAGCTATACGTGCAGGAATGGACAAAATAGTAAATATGATATTTGAAGGAGGTGTTTTAGAAGGACAACCATTTTTGCGTTTTCTTATCAATGTTCAGGGAAATGATTCAGAGCTTATCAAAAGCATGCTCAGAAAAGAAGCAACCAGAATTGAAGCCATCCTTTTAGCGTCACTTAGTATGATTGATCTAAGAGTACTTGAGGATAAAGAACTTGTGAATATTGTTGAGTCAACAATAGGTTGTTCTATATCAGAAGAGGGAGAATTGAAAATCAATGATATTGACAATCTTGTTCTCATGAATTTACGAGGTGTTCCTCGTGTGCATCCACTTGAAGATGCATCCCAAGTTGGTACATTTATTTCAACAATTTTGAAAAAAGGTTATTCTGTCAGTATGTCTTGCATTTTTTCGAGTGCAAGACCAGGAAAAGAAAGACGAAAACTTGAAGGGCTATGGAAAACAATACAATCTAAAGAGAAGAGGAAAGAAGAGTCACTAAAAGACCATGCTATGAAAAAAAAGTTGCTTGTTCAATATGAGGAAATTCAAGATGATATAGGATGGTTTGATTCAAGTGTTTATTTCATCATAAAAACAGACTCTTCAGGTAAGATAGAAGGAATCCAAGAAGGAGTTAGCGGAGTTGTTCAATCAATATGGGGTGGACATGAGTCAGTCAGATTAGAATTTAAGAAGATTACAAAAAACATAATTCTCAAACTTTTTACTAGAAGACACATAAAGAAACAGAGAACCCATGTGAGTCAGCTTATTGCATTTGTAAATACTCCTGTCAAAAAGATACCAAGTATTAGTCATGACCCACAACCAATGTTTCTAGTTCCTTCAAGTGACTCATTAGGAAACGACTTGTTAATTGGAGATACAATTTTTGAAGGCAAATCATTTTCAAAGGCTGGGCTAGAAATTGATTGGTTAAGAGAACACATTGCTGTTCTTGGTGCTACAGGCACCGGTAAGACAACTCTTGTAAAGAATATCATTGTTCAACTTAGCAATAAGACTAAGGTCCCATGGTGGATTTTTGATGTCAAGGGAGGCGAATATGAGGAAATTGTAAATCTAGTTGATGATGAAATTCTTATTTTAAAACCTGGACTTGATAATTCATTCAGGATAAATCTCATGGATTCTGAAAACGAATTTTCAGAAAGTGATGCTTATTCAACATTCATTATACTAAGAGAACTTCTGAAAGAGAGAGGAGATTCATCGGATCTCTCTCCAGCAATGGAAAAACTATTGAGAGAGTCGGTTTTAATCTTAGGAAAATCGAAGAATAGAGAGAATTCAATTCAATTATTATTAGAAAAAATTGATGATTTATCCTCTGGAGATCGGTTTGGTCAAATGACAAAAGATGCATTACTGAATAGACTACAAATTTTGTTCCAAGAACCACTGTGTAATATTCTCGATGGAGGATTAGATTCAACTAAGATATCTAGTCTCCTTTCAAAACGTGTAATCCTAGATTTAAGCCATGTTGCTAGAGTTGGAGGATTGGATGCCGCACGTATTCTTTACAATTTGATAGCAAAGAGAATTTTTGAACATGGAATGAAAAGAGGTATTGTTACTGGTTTACATCATGTTGTTGTTCTTGAGGAGGCAAATAATCTTGTACCTGAAAGCTATTCAAAGCATACATCTGCAGATGTCACCACCGGTGAATCAATGGTTTTGTTACAACGTGCTACGGGTCAAGGTGTAGTTGTAATTTCTACTCGTCCAAATATTTCTTCGAATATTCTAGCAAATACCTCAACGAAAATCATTTTCAGACTACCATATGATAGTGAAATTGGTGGGAAATTTCTATCATTAGATAATATGCAAGAAACATACCTTAGAAGTATAAAACGAGGAAGAGCATTGGTTGCAATCCCAAATACTGAAACATTTGAGATTGCTACTAGTCCATTCATTGATAATAGTGATAGCAAATTTGGTGTTAATCCTCGTTCTAGGATTACTAAAAAACCAGATATTATCAAGAAAGTAGAACAACAATCCGAGCTTATTCCATTTGAAGTAATTCCTGAAACTAAGACAAGTAAAACTGAAAAAACTTCAGAGATTCAAAAGAAAGAGTCTCAAACAGTTGTATTTGATCGTGCAGGTAAATTTCGGAGTCATGTTGTTGCATACTTGGCTTCAATAGGGATGGCATCAGAACGACAAATTCATGATCTTATATTATCTCTTGATCCAACTGTACTTGAAGATGATATCTCTGAAGTAATTAGAGACCTTGTTTCGCTAGGAACAATAGACAGGGAAGCTCTATCATTGGTTCAAGGAGGTTTCGTGTTCACTCTACCTGAGAATGGATTAGAATCTATTAGGAAAGTCATTTTAGAATATATTACAGAAAAGCTTGAGATGGAACATAAAAAAACATTTTCTGAAAAACAGCAATCAGATTGGCCAGATATTATTGTTGATGACAAAGCAGTGATAATTCTCCCGCAAAATATCAAAGCGTCTTCAATGGAAACAACTGTAACAAAAATACGACATTATATGGGAATCCTTGGAAATGAAATATCTGAATTATTTGTTATTGTAAGAGGAAGTGTTACAGCAGCCAAGCTAAGAGAATTATTAGATAAATCAGAAGAATTCGATGCAGTACACGTTGTTTCTGCATTTCCAAGTTCATTAGATTCGATGATTGAAAATCTAAATCATAATATATTTTTGGCTAAAGATAATGTAGTTCAAGAACAACTTAATATTGAACCTAGTAAAGATGATTCGGGAATTAGATTAATTGGAGCTATTCATAACGTAGGACCAGCAACTAGTCGAGTCATTCAAATTCGGTTGTGGTTTGGACTTATTCAGGACTTTGTAGATTTATCAAATGGATTGATAAAATGGGAAATTCTGCTTGATTTTATTGAAACGACCGCTTTACAATCTTTGAAAGGGAGATCAGCACCATTAACAGCTGATGAGGGAAAACGAGCACTTACAGAATTGTTAGCTGATGAAGTGTTAATTGCCCTACGTGCCAATGATGATAACAAGATTGTAGGTCTTGAGCAAGGTCTTTGGTTAGTGAATTCTTCAATTTTAAAAGAATTACGAGAAAAAGCTTCAATTATGATTGAAGAACAATTAAAGAAAAATGGTTTGGAAGTCTACAGAAATCATGGATATTATGATATCTGTGCTGGTAATACGTCATATGTAATATTTCCGAATCAACAACAATTGAGTACGTTATTGAATCTGCATAGCGATGTTGCATGTAGAACTTGCAAATCTACTAAAGTTGTATGTGTTCTTACAGCAGCAGAATATCTAGAGGATAGTACCCTAATACCATGTAATTTAGTAGTTAGAACAATGGAAGATGATAGTTCAGTTTTGATAACATAAAATATGATTCTATTGAATTCGTGTACAAATTGTTGGATTTCCTTTTAGTAGATTTGATAGTCTTTCTGGTACAAGAAGATTGAATATTACTACTTCTACATCCTGATTTGCAAACGTGAGAAGTTCTTTGATTTTTTTATTCATTCCACCAGTAACATCTGTACTTGATGACGGTCCAGTTTTTTGTAATATTAGATCTTGGTTGGATTTATCTATCAAAGGAATACATTTTGCGTTTGGATTTATTTTGGGATCAGCATCAAATACGCCATCAACGTTTGTTCCAATTAAAACGCGTCTGACTGGAAGATTATAAGCAAGATAAGCAGCTATGGTATCACCACTTAGAATAGATGCTGATTTCGTTTTGTCAAAACAGACATCTCCGTGTATTATCAAAACTAGATTATTATTTAGGACATTTTTGATTATTTCTAAGGGAAATTTCTCTATTTCACCATTATTAAGCGTGACAAACATGAATGGTGAAAATACAATTCCAGGAAGTCCTTGTTTATTGAATACCTGTTCAACATATGTAGATAATAATGTCATATTATGACGGATGTAAGGAATTCCTTGTATCAGTTGATTTGAGGGAGTACTTGGATTTCCATAGCCATACTTATGAGCAGCTTGATGACCATGAGAACCACCACCAAGAATGATTATTATTTTACCATCGTATACTGTAAGTTCTTGCGCGATTCGATGAATATGCTCATCATTAACTTCAGGCGGCATTGAATCCTTTTTTGTTATTACAGACCCACCAAGTTTGATTATTGTGATATTTTCCAATTCAGACACAATACATGATTTGTAAGGGATGAACTTAAGGACATTACCATTTTGCAAATCCGTAATTCATTCACAAGACAAGCTTTTTATCCGATTTACTTTCCGTAGCCTTGGACACCTTAAATAATGAGTGTGATTAATAAATGACTCAAAGAGCAAGGATACGATTGTCAAGTACAAGTACTGAACATTTAGACGGAGTCTGTAATCAGATTAAACGAATTACTCGAAAGACCGGTGTCCGAATGGCAGGTCCCATACCACTCCCGACACGTAAAATGGTTATTCCAACACGAAAAACACCATGTGGTCAAGGCTCTGAGTCATGGGATAAATGGGAGATGCGAGTTCATAAAAGACTGATTGATATTGATGCAGATGAGAGAGCTATTCGCCAAATAATGCGTGTTAGAATTCCTGATTCTGTATATATTGAGATTGAGTTGACCGGATAAATAGTGCATTTGTATCTAAATACAAACCCTTTTTGCATCATTATACAAGGTTGTGTTATTCAGCCTTTGAGGAATTCAGTGTATGTGTGGAATAATTGGTGTAGTACAGAAGCGTGGTGATGTAGCCCCTTTCATACATCAAGCACTGAAACGACTTGAATATAGAGGATATGATTCTGTTGGGGTTACTACAATATCTGATCAAAAATTGTTCATGAAAAAAGACAAGGGTAAAGTAGAGGAGGTTCATAGAAGACTTAATCTTGATGATATGCCTGGATCAATAGGTATTGGACATACAAGATGGGCAACCCATGGAATACCCTCAATGCTTAATGCACACCCACATTTTGATTGCAATGATGAAATCGCAGTTGTTCATAACGGTGTGATTGATAATTTTTTAGAATTACGAACTGAACTTAATGAAAAAGGGCACAAATTCAAGTCCGAAACAGATACTGAAATTATTCCACATATGCTTGAAGATTTTATGAAAGATGGTATGAATCTTGTTAATGCAGTTAAAGAAACTACAAAACGTATCAAAGGAACATATGCAATTGTTGTAATGTCTACCAAAGAAAATGAAAACAAGATTGTGTGTACTCGAGATGGTAATCCATTAGTTATAGGTAAGAAAAAAGATGCCACGTATGTTTCTTCAGATATTCCTGCATTTTTACCAATGACAAATGATATGATACTTCTTCTAGATGGTGAACTTGCATGTCTATCAAGTGATGGAGTAAAAATCGAGAAGTTATATGATGAAATGGAAGTAAGACGTGACAGCATCAAAATTAGTTGGACAGCAGATCAGGCACAAAAAAGTGGATATCCTCATTTTATGTTAAAAGAAATACATGAACAACCAGAAGCCATAAGAAATACATTAAGACTTAGAATCGATATTATTGAAGAAACAGCAAAGATAATACTTGATTCCAAAAGGATTTTCATGTTAGCTATGGGTACTTCAGGTCACGCTGCAATGGCAGGAAAACACATGTTTGCATCGAATGCAGGAATTTTGCCTACATTTGAATTAGCAAGCGATTTTCAGGATACAGTATATGAATCGTTAACAGAAAAGGATTGTATTATTGCAATTACACAATCAGGTGAAACTACTGATACTATCAGTGCAGTTAAATATGCAAAAGAAAAGGGAGCAAGAATTATTGCAATTACAAATGTTGTAGGTAGTTCAATCACACGTCTAGCAGATCATACAATAATTACACAGGCAGGTCCAGAAATAGGTGTTGCTGCTACAAAGACATTCATGGTGCAACTTACTTCTCTAGCGCTAATTTCATTAGCTCTTGGCAATTTGTCAGGTTATCTTAATTCTGATGACCTTTTAAGAAAACAGAATTTCTTGGAGAGATTGCCCGATATCATATCGGAAGTGATTTCAAGAAATGAAGAACGTGCAAGAAAACTGGCAGTGGAACTCTATGATAAACCCAGTTTGCTTTTTCTTGGACGTGGAATATCAATTTCAACAGCTGAGGAAGCTGCATTGAAGCTAAAGGAAATCTCGTATAATCATGCTGAAGCATATTCAGCTGGTGAATCTAAACATGGTCCAATTGCTCTTGTGCATAATGGATTTCCAGTATTCTTTGTAGCTCCAAATGATGAAACTCGGGACAGAATGATTGGTAATATAATGGAGATGAAAGCTAGAGGTGCCTATGTAGTTTCTATTATTTCTAAAGATGATATAGAACTCTCAGAACTCTCAGATTTTGTGTTTCTCATTTCTGATGATATTGAACCAGAATTTTCAACAATGGCATTCATTATTCCTCTTCAGCTCTTTAGCTACTATATGGCATTAAGAAAAGGATATGATCCTGACATGCCGCGTAATTTGGCAAAATCTGTAACTGTACTTTGAGGACTTTATATTATCAATAGGTACATGGTAGTATGTGAGAAGATAATGATGCTGTTCCAGATTTTAAGCCCACTTGCGGACTTTGCTAATCTTATTGCTGGATATTTTTCAGAGATTTGGGACTTTCTGATTTTCATAGGCAATATATCATCATTTATTGTTGTTCTTACCGGAGCAATATTGTGGTTTACTGAAGTGAATCAGAAAAAAGGAAAAGGATTAGTGCTAAGTGGAATACTGCTAGCAATCATTGTACAATATTTTGTATTCTTTCCGCCAAATTTTGTATTGCAATAATCTATGTAGATATTATAGGAGTTGTTTATTAATCGTAATTAACATGTCAATAAAACGATCGATATCATTTAGAGAGTTATAAGCATGAATTGAAACCTGAATGAGACCATCACGTGTAATGGATTGAATTAATGGATGTGCACAAATCAATCCACTTCTTACTACAATATTTGATTCATCAAGAAAAAGCGCTATATCATGACAGCCAATCTCTGAAGAATCATCTAGATTAAATCCGAAGATTGTTGATAACTCATCATCATTTCCATAAAGTGTGAGATTATTAATTTCTTGAAGACGTTTTTTCATGTGTGATGCCAAGTTATTGAGATAATTTGGTAGACCATTATTGTGTAAATTTGAAATATATTCAATTGATTTACCAAGACCCACAATAGCTGGAACATTGATATATCCTGATTCGTATTTGTCTGGTTGAAACGCAATTTCATATCGTTTATCTTCTACATTAGATACCGAACCTCCGCCAAGGATTCCTGGGATATGATTAGTATCTATTGAAGGTGTAATCCATTGAATAGCAAATCCGGGAGGACCCATTAATCCAATATTACCTGAAAACAATATAATGTCGCTACCCAGATCAGATATTGGTGTCTTCGTTAATCCAATAGATCTTGTTGCATCGGTCAAGAGAATAGCATCATATGAATGGATAATATCTGCAGCTGCTTTCAAAGGATTTCTCACACCAATACCTGGTGCAGTATGACCTATTGCCACAATACCGGTCTTATCATCTACACTCTTTTCTAACGAATCCAAAGAAATCTTTCCATCTTCTTCAAGTGATATTATTTCAACATCTAATCCTAAGACTTCAGCAGCACGAAGAAGAGAAACGAATATAGAATTTTCTTCATTTTGTGATATGACTATCTTTGTTTTTCTTTTTTTCTTCCAGTCATATCCATAGATGAAAGATGCAACAGCAGATGATAGCGATTTCTGAAATGATATAGATGATGAATCAGTCATAAGGAATTGAGCCAATAATTTTCTAACATTTTCTACGATACTACTTCCTTGAATTGCTAATTTATGGGCACCTCTACGAGCAGAAGCAACAATGGTATTAAGAAATGTAGCCACTTCATCTACAGAAATTTCTGGTACTAATGTAGTACTAGCTGAGTCCAAATAGACCAGATTTGGTATCTTATTATAGATTGTGAAATCTGATTTGATGTTAAGTTCTGAAGTCATTATGACAATATTGTAAAAGAAACTGCTTTAATACCATACTATAGTCATTATACATGAGAACCAGAATGTTAAATGATCCAATCGAAGGATGGTTTATCGTAACCTCGGATGATTTAATCTTTGAAGTTAAGGGATTAATACATCCAGCTGATTGTATTATTGCCTACCTACGGTATGTACCTGATATTCATACTGAAAGAAAAGGATACCGAAAAATCTACAATCTTAATGAACGAGAAAACTACCTTAGGAATAATTATCCTCACTATCTTTGGTTTAGTCAGTTACATGGAAGACTCCTTCAGG
>JAEOUN010000053.1 GCA_016839245.1 Candidatus Thorarchaeota archaeon | reverse complement strand
TTTCCTAGAAGTCTGTGAAGGTCTAAATACTAAGAAATAAGATGTTTGTAATTCTGCATTGTTCGTTTCAAAGCAACATCCCAAGATTCAGAATCGACATAGTTTTGCTGTCTTCTTCCTAAATCTGCTCTACGCTGTGGATTGTTAAGTAAATCAATTACCTTTTTTGCTAAATCTTTTGGATTCTGATTCTCAAAAAGCGTTATTGTCCCACCAAGGGCCTCTCTCATGTGATAGCCAACATCTGCAGCTATGATTGGAACACCATAGCCTGCATAATTGTGCATGGGGCCACTTGCGCCTACGCTTTCGGTATAAGGAATCAATATTATACTCGCAGCTGAAAAGTATAGAGGAATCTCGTCATCAGGAATATAACGCGAATCAAATCTCACCCATCGCTCAACACCAATGTTCTTACTCATCTGTTTCAACTGAGCCAAGTATACCTTGTCATCGGATTCCAATACATTCCCAGCAATGAGAAGTAATACATTTGAAATTCGCTGCTTGATTATACTCAGAGCTTGTAATGCAATTTCAAATCCCTTTCCTCTTCGAATATATCCAAAAACAAGTATGATTGAATGACCGGTTAGATTCATTTTTTGTAATGCATCAGTGGAATTAAGACGGTTCACGATGGGAGTACAGGGATGGGGAATCTCATCAATATCATCATCGGAGAAGCCATATTCCTGAACAAATTCTTGTTTCAATAGAGAACCTGTTTTAACAGTGCTTAGTTGTATTCTTGTTGTGCCCAAATCAAGGAGTTTCATAAAAAACCGGAAAAGTGGCTTTGCTAGAATTGATAGTCTACCTGTTCGATCATATGTAGATACACGTTCCTGAACTTGATCAGTCATCCAAGTACTATGTAACGTGATTGTGGTCTTAATTCCAGTGAGTCTCAGCAGAATGAGAAGCAATAGCATTGGTTCACCGAAAAAGCCACCATAAACGGCTCCATGAGGACCAAATTGGACATGTACAATATGTGGACGTATTTTAACAATTGTGCGCAATAATATGAACGGGTAACAAAAGCTCCTACCATTCCATATCCTTAGAGTAATAATGTTGTCAGACTTGGATGGTAATTCATTAGCATCGGACCCTGTAATTGCATAGATTCTTACATTCTCATTTATTGCAAGTTTTTCAATGAGTTTAGCAGTATATGCAGATTCACCAGCACGCTCAGGTGGGAGTGGCGATATCATGACAACCTTGAACATGAACCTCAAGAAGCCAAGAGATAACTGCACAAAAGCCTTTTCGGTTGTTTATTACAGATTAATCAGATACCTAACAAGAGAGAACCAGCTGAAAAATCATGGCAAATCTAGCTACGCAAGCTGCCAGAGGCACATCGCTTCTCATGGGGCAGTCAATAGTCAGTGGCATATTACGCGTAGTGAATATAATGATTCTAACACGTCTTTTGCTACAATCCGAGATGGGACAGGTAGCCCTCTTAGCAATCATCTATGGTTTCACTCAATTTCTCGCAGCTCTGGGATTGAATCACGCAGCTCCTTTGGTGGTGCCTGAAGAAGAAAAGAAAGGAGCTTCTAATCTGAATCGTAGCTTCTTAATTAAATCCATCATCCTCATTGTAATCTCGTCTACTATTCTCATGGTATTACTAGTAGTCATCTCTCCAAGTATCATTACAGCAGGACTACTCTCAGACACCATGCTGAAGGTTGCCACAATCATAATCCCGTTTTCAGCATTGGAAGTATTTCTAGATTCATTCCTATTAGCACAATACAACGTAGTGAAGCTTGCATCTGGAAGAATCGCGTTTGATCTGACAAGGATATCTGCGACGATTATTCTTGTAATACTTGGATTTGGTGTCATTGGTGTTGCATTTGGATGGTTGGCAGGAGAGATAGTTGCGGTACTCATCTTTGGTATTGCATCAATGAGAGGATTGCCTAACCAAAGGTTGTCTATTGATATGAAACCTGTCCTAGCATTTGCACTTCCAAGCCTTCTGTTCCAAGCAGTTGATGTGACAATTCAAAATACAGACAGACTGATACTCCTCGT
>JAEOUN010000010.1 GCA_016839245.1 Candidatus Thorarchaeota archaeon | reverse complement strand
CGGAAGATTATAGAGATTCTTTCTGAGAATGCTAGAATTTCACTACGAGATATCAAAAAGAGTGTGAAACTTAGTCCTAGTTCAATCAAGAATCGAATGGAGAATCTTGTTAATTCAGGAGTTGTAAAAAGATATACTGTTGATTTAGACTATAGAAAAATGGGACTTGAAATTCAAGTTCTTGTATTGATGTCAGTGAAACCTGGAACCGCAGAGAGATTGCATTCTACGCTCATAGGTTACAAAGAAATCCATGAGATTTTGCATACAGCAGGACCAGCAAGTTTCATTCTCACAGTCCGTGTAAAAGACATCAAGGATCTCACTCACTTCATAACAAAAGAACTTGAGACACTTGAGGGTGTTGAAAGGATAGAAACAATGTTTATTCTACCCAATGAGTAGCTGAGTCGAATATTAAAGACGATTTCCTAAGGTATCTGTTTTCAAGTTTGAGTAATTGCGCCATTTTTTTTTCTAAAGGCTTATTACAAAATAGTTTTCCATCTAGTTGAGGAGCACTAATGAAAAAACTAGTAATCACAGATAAAAAGATAATAATAATCAACATTCTAAAATTACTGTTTGTATTTCTCATCCCACTCTCATTTTATATATCATCCGACGCTAGTGGAATTAATCTAGGTATGGATAGTCAATCCTATGCTATTCTCGGAATAACGGGTACCGTGTCGCGCCTTCGATTTCGATGGATAATTACCAGATATCCAATATCTGTTGTCTTAGCACTGATATCCTTCCTCTTCAGCATTAGATTGTACCAAAGACAGGATAAATCGTATCCAATCTTCTCAGCTATTGCAACGATATTAGCAATTTCAATTATTCCACTCTATGCGATTATTCAATTCTTCTCGATGAACTATTATGACTGGTTTGATGTCGTATTTAACTTACAAGTCTCTATTGGATTTTGCAGTCTTCTACTTCTCATGTTTATTATTCTCCCTTCTATGAACAGATGGTCGAGAGAATTAGCATCAAATAAAGAACCGTTAGAACCAGAAGATAGAGAACTAGGTCAAGCAAAGAAACGATTCATCTTGACACCAAAGGTTAGTAGTTATCTCATAATGCTTGCAGCTTTTATCTTTCCAGGAGTAATAGTTTGGGAAAGTACTATTGTTCCTGAATACTCATCTTCCTCAGCTTCATGCATTGCATTTCTTCTTCAATATAGTTTCCTGTATAATTCTCCATTAGGGTATCAAGTTTCTTATTCTATTCAATATGCCATGCTTTGGAGAACATATGGTGCTTCAATTGCGTCTTGTTTTGTAGGGCTCATCTTTGCGTGGACTGTGATACGATATGTATATGGTAAAGGAAGAAGAGTATCTGCGGCAATAATTGGAGTACTCTCGTTACTTCCACTAGTCGTTTCTGCCTTGACATGGCAGTCATATTCACAAAATACGTTAATTATGCCATTTCCAATTGTGTTTGTACTCGGATTAGTTATTCTGCGCTATGCTGACGCTGTTCAACCACCGACACCGTATCAGTCAGCAATCAGGGTTCCTTTACTATTTCGGTTGAAATCGCGTCTTTTCGGATACGGAGAGAATATAGAAAAACAACCGCAGGATATGTCACACAATGATGAACAGAGTGAGTGATTAATGGATACGAGAGCATTAAGCATATTGAGAAGGAAAATATAAGAAAAGTAGTCCATTGTATCAGATGATGGTGCTAGAGGGATGAAGAATCTGCTCGTAAAGTGTGATTGAGAGGAACCAAATCATTGCTAGGTTGAGAGATCAGCATTCTTATCAGACCCCTGTGAGAGGAATACTAGAGAGAGAAGAATGTGGTGCGGAGGGCGAGATTTTTTCCGAATCGAGGAAATCTCGAAACGATTGAACTCGCGAACTCCTACGAGATTCCCCCTTCGTGATGAGTTATCACGAAGCCAGGGATCTGAACCCTGCGCCTTTAACCAGGCTGGGCAACCTCCGCATGGTATTTTGCTTGTGGTGGTATTACTCATTTAACCATATCGTAGTCTCAGATAAGCCCACGATATCGTTTCATCCGAAGACCCAGCTCTTCCCAATTCCCAGTCTGTTGAGTAATTGAAGAATCTTCGAGAGCATGTTCAACGGATCCATCATAAATCATCCGACCTTCATGCATGACTGCGACAGAATCGGCCCAATTCTCAAGAAGAAATCTATTATGTGTTGTATACAGTACACTGATTCCCTCGGTTCTCAGATCTTGAATGATATCCACCATTGTCGAGATCATAGGAAAATCGAGCCCCGCGAAGGGCTCATCTAATAGGAGTATCCTAGGTCGCATGGCAATGATACCAGCAAGTGCTACACGTTTTGCTTGCCCGTGACTCATCTGGTTTATTGGGCGATTAGTGAAGTCCGACATTCCAACAATGTTCAGTGATGACATTACTCTATGTTCGACTTCTTCTTCAACCAAACCAAGATTTCTCGGACCAAAGGCAACATCTTCCCAAACCGTTGGTGCAAAGAGTTGGTCGTCAGGACTCTGAAAGAGAAATCCTATATCTTTGCGTATGTCCCAGAGATTCTCTCGTACGACCTTTCGCTCGAAAACATAAATACTACCAGAGTCCTGTTCGAGTAAACCAAGAATTAGTTTGAAAAGAGTGGTCTTGCCGGATCCATTTAGTCCAACAAGCGCCTTCAGCTCCCCAAGATGAAGACTCATACTAACATCTTGTAATGAAAATGAGTCGTAGCTGAAATTCAGATTGTTAATATCTATTGCACAAGTCATCCAAAAACGACCTCCATGATTGGTGAGTAGTAGATTACTAGAATTAAGACGAATAGGCTAAGAAAGAGGAGAAAATCATCACGTCGCGGGCGTACTCCCAAAATAAGCATCCCATGACCAAATCCACGCAATGTCATTGATTCATAGACAATAACACTTCGATTCATTGCTCGGTCAATGATGGAACCAATTAAGAAACCCAATGATTTTATCTGCTCCATTCGACGGCCTTTCTGAAAACCTCTCAACTGCTGAGCCTCTTGCATTCGATCTCGTTCTTCTATAAACAATGGAATATATCGAAACATTATCAGTAGGGAACCAAGAATAGACGCGGGAATTCCAAGGGTTTTGAGTACACCAATGAATTCACCTAGGGAGATATGAGAGAACGCTGCAAGAAATAATGTGACAATACCAAAGATACGGATTCCTATTAGTAGACCAAGATTGAATCCTTCATGATAGGCGATAAGTTGACCCCAAGGTACAGGAATTACTAGAAGTATTGTTGTTCCGTGAATAAAAGGGAGGAGGATTATCCAAAGGAAAATAACAACTTCAAATCGAGCAGCAAGTGAGAGAACAACACGCCATCTGGTTCTTGCAGCAACGCCGATGATTACAATCAGACCTATTAATCCGAGGAGATTCAAAATCTCTGTCTGTATTGAGAGTATTATTGCCATGATAAAACTCGATATAAAAATAGAAGTGGGCGAAAATCTCCCCTGCGATGTTCGCCCTTCAATGAAGGGTAATAGGAATTTACCCATAGTGTGTACTCCATTTATTCTGTCTTTCGAGATATCAGCCAGAAGCAGCCATATCCAATTAAAAGAATTGCAATAATACCAATGATTCCAGTTATTGCATCAACAGCTGGACCCTCACCTAAGAATGTCCAGATACCTTCAAACCAACCCTCAGGTTCAATCACACCGGCAAAGTCGAATAAGACCCATTCAAAACCATCAGGATTCTCAGATGCTAATCCCAACAGAATAACACTAGTTACTATGACAACAGCAACTATCAAGGGTATTGCATATCTCTTTACTTCGTCCATTTCCATCTCATCTCACTCCTCCGTCTGTTGTGTTGGTAAAAGAGTAATAGGCACTTTTGCCATCTCTGAAACTTCACTCTCTTTTAAGAAAGAGATTACTTGTGGCTTTGCCTTCACGAAGTAAAGGAGGATAACAAATGTAAGTGCAGCTTCTCCAATCCCGATGATTGCATGAATAGAGGTGATGGCAATAAGAGCTGCAATCCCAAATTCAGTCACTGTTAGTAATTCCAAGCCTAATACAAAAGCAGCTAAGACCGTTACGATATAAGATGCAACTGATGTAGCAATTAGAACAGATTTCTTTTCATCAGTATACTTCTTTATTATTTTGAAAAGAATCATTGCTAATGCCCATCCTACTAGACATGAGAAGATACCCATATTGAAGAAGTTCACACCATATGTCAGTAAACCACCATCACCAGCAAGAGCTTGAACAAATAGAACCATTCCAATAATCAGCATCGCACCCCATGGACCTAGCATAACAGCCAAAAGAGTAGATCCGACAAGATGACCACTCGATGGCGGAACAGGAAAATTAACAAGCTGTGCAGCAAAAATTACTGCTGCAAGAACTCCCATATACGGTACAAGTTTATCATCAAACTTCTTGTTAATAATTTTTACAGAAAGAAAGAGCATAATTCCGCTAATTATGTACATGATGATCTGCAGCCATAGTGGAAAAACTCCATCCGGTACATGCATAATATATCACTTCCAATAATTTGGGTGTCCTTCACAATCTTCTTAAATGTGTTACTTCTTGGGAAAACGTGTTACTTTCATAGGTGATTCATGTTATGACGTTGAAGAGATTTGGTGTATCAATACCAGAGGACCTTCTTGAGGATTTTGACAAGCTAGTAGAGAAAAAGGGATACATTGGACGATCTGAGGCAATAAGAGATGCAATGCGATTGTATATCTCCCAGAGTGAATGGGATACTGGGGACAAACACATTATCGCAAGTCTGAACATAATATATGCTCATAAACCCAAGTTGATGGCAGATCTCATTAAAATACAACATTCATCTGAGGCACATGTAGTCTCAACAGTACATTTTCATATTTCAGAGACTCATTGTCTTGAGGTTATCACCATAGAGGGGTCAAAAGAGGCGGTTTCACAACTGGCAAACAGAGTATCTGGAATTTCAGGCGTTGAATACGCAAAATTGTTTACTTTTTCATTGCCAGAAGGGGATTTAGAAGAGGAGCACTCACATTGATAATTATCGTCGAGTGAAGTGTAAGTATAAAAACATAAATTATGCTTGATGGATGTAGAATGATTATTGCTGTATCAGATTTGCATCTAGGTGATCCAGTATCCAATCGATTAGGATTTATAGAATTTGTAACTGAATATTTAGCTCCAAGGAAAGAGGACATTACGGATTTAGTCCTTCTAGGAGATATACTTGACCTATGGAGAAGAGATAATTCTAAGGTACTACTCAATTATATGAATATCTTAAGCAAAATTTGCTCTTTAGGTTTCAAGGTGACCTATATTGTCGGAAACCATGACATATTCATGTTGGATTATAGAGGTCAGGAGAAGAAAAAGGAGGACATCACGAGGACACCGCAGCTTCCTGAAAATCTGCTTATCACGTATAGCCATGAACTGCTTAGTGGAAAAGAGAAGTTTAGATTCATTCATGGCTATCAATCAGATTATTGGTATGCTCGCCCATTCTATGAAGCATTTTGTAGGTCCATGTGTCTAATAGACGAACAACGGTCTGATACTCTAGGTGTTTGGCAGCTAATGGTAGATGAGCTAACTAAGAATTCACCCCATAGTGTTTCGAGATTAAAACAACTCACAACAGAGAAGCTGTTTCAGATTGAACGCAAACTAGCCGGACCTTTGGAAGCAAATGGATCATCGATAGAAGAATCAATGCTAGACAATTTATGTTTACTAGATAATTTTGTTGAATTCAGAAGTTCAGAACTCAACGAGAAGGAGAAAAATATTCTCGAAACAATTAGGAAAGAAGTCACTCAAGTTACAACAAATTTCTCATTTGGACTCCTGAATGAACACTGGATTGAATTGGTTGAAATTTCTACAAAAGGTAACTTGGATCAGATTGCCAGCAGATTTCTCGACACATGGAGAGAAACAGCTCGATATATTATCACGAATAAAGAGAATATTGATGAAATGCATAAGAACCAATTAATTAGGAGTTGTAAAAGAATCGCCACCATAATTGTAGGAGAATTGGAGCACGATGATTTTTTGGTAGGAGGTCATAGTCACAATCCGTATGTGGATCGTCAAAACAAGATAGCAGATGCAGGTTGTTGGATTAACAAGAAAGCAAATTACATCGTCATTGAGGATGGAGAAATTGCCTGCAACGATTGGACACAATGAAAGAAAAACAGGTGATGATTGATATTCCTAGTTGCCTGATTGAGGAGAGATAATTTAACAACAGCAATAAGGTAGTGAAAATATACATCCAATGACTCAGGATGTCAAATGAGTACTATCTCCATTGCCACATTGATCCGCGTAAAGGTTTCATCAAAGTAAAAGGAACAATCATAATTTCATCCATAGAGAAGAATATGTTTTTCGTTCTCAATCGGGGTCTCAAGTGGAGTAAAGCAATCAGGAAGACAGCTTCAGGAGATCAGACTATAACACCTTGTATATCCGATGCACTAATTGTTCCTGATTTCTATAATGGTGATTTATGGACATTTCATGCCATCGATTCATTACAGGATGAATTTGTCATCGAGATTGAATATGCCGGGCACATTCATCCACGAATTAAGGAGTCAACAATGCCAACAATGGGTTATATCAAGAGGGATTTTGTTGAACTCGCTTGCTATAGTGCATGGTATCCAGTTCCAATGAATATTGAAACAAATATGTCATTTGAGATTTCTATCGAGAGCCCCAAAGATTGGAAGTGGATGGTAAATGGAGTATTGCAGAAAGTCGAACAGGGAGGAAACTCATCAGTATGGAAATGGAAGCAGAATAGCTTTGTTAACGATATTACAATGATAGGTCTCCCTGAGAGAGATGCATTTTCCTCTGATGAAAGTAGTTTCTGGGGACCCAAATCTATTGTCGCAAGTCAAAGAATTCTTGATAAAGACATTAAAGAATTGGAAAAACGTCTTATTGACTGGCTAGGAAAACATGGAAAATCGACTTCGATAAAATTTGTTGTAACACCAAGAACGGAGGGAGGTGCATATACAAGATCGGGAATGATTGTGGTTGGAGGAGGTTACTCAACGGATCCAGGTCTCCGTCGCCAAGTATTACAGGCTATGTGTCATGAGGTCTGCCATGATTGGTTCTACAAGGCAAGTGTAAGAAGTTATGATAATTGGATTGATGAAGCTCTGGCGGAATACTGCTCAATCATGGTGACTGAAGACCTTCTTGATAATGGATTCCTAGATTGGCGCACTAAGATAACCTTAGAGAAACTAGAGAACCAAGGAGAGATCCCATCAATTAGAAGTCTTACACGAGATAGTAATACAGCATATGCGGCATATTATTTTAGAGGTTTTCTACTGCTAAATGAAATAGCTAAACATTTTGGAAGAGATAAGGTGAATTCGTTGATTGGCGAATTTGCCCAATTTTGTATTGAGCAGAAGTCTGTTTCAACCGATAATTTTCAGGAATTATTAGAGAGGCGATTGGGGAAACAGAGTCGAGAACTCGTCGACCGTTGGCTCGATTACGAGGGAAAAGGAATTCCAGGAAATTAACTAAAACCATATTTTCAATTTGAGATAAACAAAAATCATATCAGCTGTAAAGTGTACTAGACAACTCAGGAAGAGTGTGTAATTGATGAAAGACGCAGCATCACTCCATGATTTGAGAGGATTGAGTGTAATCAGTGATCTATACATCTTAATGGGATTAGGATTTACTATCGGAGGGATCTTTTTCCTCTGGACTCTTAATTGGATTGGATTGGTCTTTCTTGGCTTGGGACTCTTTCTTGCGGCAATTGGTAATTATCTCGATGAGTTGAGACCTTGGGCATGGTGGGCAGCGGTCTTGGGTAACTTTAGTGCTGGAGGGTCTCTAAGTTTTGTGATGATAGATTCAGCTCTTCAAGTAACTACAACGCTATTCTATATTCTGATAGAGGGTTCATTGACCATAGGAATATTCACCTATCTACTTCGACCATCTGTTAGAGAGAGATTTTTTTGTTTCTGAAAACACATAACCAAGAGAACAATAAATCCCCTTATTGTTGAAAAAGTCGCAAATTATTTTGATATCTGCTACCATTAATAATCAATGGAGACCATCTGCTTCAAATCATATTCTAATTTGAGAATACTTTTAGCATGCAAAGGCTATATCCACACTTATGACAACTCAGCATCAAATCACGGAATCTACAGAATTACTTAATGAAAAGGGAGAATTGGTCAAACCAGGATATGCAACGAGATTGCTCTGGAGATACAATCGAAGCAAGATAAAGGCGGGATGGCACCGAATAAAAGAATGGGACTATTATTACATTCTGAATGAGAGTTATGGAATTACCTTTACTATATCCGATTTGGGTTATGCAGGACTCATTTCTGTGGTGTGGCTTGATTTTGAGAGAGGTACATATACACAGGAAGATACACTCGCCATGCTTCCAAGGGGGAAGATCAACTTTCCCTCAACATCAACTGAGGGAGATGTGGAATTTCGTGATATGAAATTGCAAATTGGATATTATGTGAAACCAGGTGAACGCACAATAAGAGTTGAGGTGCCCGGATTTGTAAATAGTCTTGGAGAGAGAGGACTCTCAGGTGAACTAGTTCTTCATCAAGATTTGAACATGGACACGATGGTCATTGCAACACCATGGAAGGGAAATAAAAAGAAATTCTACTACAATCAGAAGATTAACTGCATGCCTGTAAAAGGGACAATTAAAATCGGAGAAACAGAATACGATTTTTCACCAGAAAGTAGCTTTGGAGGACTAGATTGGGGTAGAGGTAATTGGACCTACAGAAACAGGTGGTATTGGGGTTCAGCATCAGGGATGCTGGATGGAGAGTCCTTTGGTTGGAACATTGGGTATGGCTTCAGTGATCGTTCATCTGCATCAGAGAATATGGTCTTCTACAAAGGAAAAGCCCACAAGTTGGATGACGTGACTTTCCACATGGATGTGACGGATTACATGAAACCTTGGAAATTCACAAGTAATGATGGCAGGTTTGAGATGAACTTTGAACCAATACTGGACAGATATGGAAAATTCAATTTACTTCTCATCAAATCGGTGCAGCACCAAGTGTTCGGTAGATTCAAAGGAAAAGTCATTCTGGATGATGGAACAGAACTAAAGGTTGACCGGTTTCTTGGCTTCGCTGAAGATGTCTACAACCGATGGTAATTTAGAGTAAAAGATGGGGCTCAAGTGGTGAATTGAACCCTTGTTTTATGAGAAGCAAAGTCCCTAGTGATGAAACTCGATGAACGGAACAGCGGCGTCGGTATATGATAATGAACTAAAGCGGAAATGAAAGTGAAAAGCGAAAATCCTATATTTCTCATCTAATTCACATGACTTATCGTGTATTTGGAATCAGAGAGGATGAATATGAATAAGGGATTGGTAGAAAAAGCTACAAGTGCCATAATTTTGATTCTCATATTCATTCCAGTAATTGAATTATCGTCAATATCAATAGAAATCGGAGATGCATCAATTGTCAAATTGGACTATATTGGTCACGCCCCTATAATCATCAGCTCAAATGATGATCTTGAAGCACAGGGTTGGTCAGGACTGGGTACTGAAGAGGAACCATATATCATCCAAGGATTAAACATCACAGCTGAAACATGTATTTCGATAAGCCATACAAGTGCGTATCTTGTTATTCGTGATTGTGTGTTGAAACCCACGAGAACCTCGTATCCAGAGGGTTCTGGGGTAAATCTTTACAATCTAAGTCATGTTACTGTTGAGTCTTGTTCATTTGTTGTCGAAATGTGCTCTGGAATAACTATTGACCAATCTGAGAATTGTTCGATATGTGGAAATTCAATGAATGTTTCTAAAGAGGGACAAGGAGTCTATATTCACGATTCGTCTTTCTGCGAGATTTCAAACAATAAGATGCAGACTAAAGGTTGGGCGATATCCATCAAGTTTTCCTCAGACCTACTTGTTTGCAACAATACTATATTTGGCACGCCTATCGGAATTAGAACTTCTTATTCTTGGAATGGTATAGCTAGCGTCGATTCAAGCAACATTTCCATTCATGAGAATAACATCCAGAATGGGGGTTTCTTTCTTAGTGGAGGAGTAGATGACTGTGTTATTTCATTTCAGAATAATTCAGTGAATAGCAAACCGGTTGCCTATTTGGCAAACAGAAAAGTGGGTGAAATAGATGGATCTCAATATGGTCAGGTAATTGTAGCTAACTGCACCAGCGTACATGTGTTAGGGGGAACTTTTGAGCAAACAACAATCGGAATACAGCTAGACTGGTGCACCGATTGTATTATTGAACAGGTCGAAGCAGTGTCTACTGCTGAGGGGACTTCATTTCTTTTCTGTCAGAACTGTACGGTTAGAGAGAGTGTATATGTGAATACCATTTCAGGAATCAAATTTCAGGGATCTGATAATTGCAGTATCATTGATGTCAGAGTCTCACATAGTAGTTATGGACTAGACTTGGCTGATTCTTCTATGTGTAATGTTACTTCTGGAGTAGTGTTCTGCAATGATTATGGCATTAGACTTGAAAACGAGAACAGTGAAATCCTGGGGAACGATCGTTTTTGGAACAACTCCATCGGATGGAATGTCCACAATGCTAGAGATGATGTAAGCAGCACACTCTGGGATGATGGAATAGCACAAGGAAACTATTGGTCAGACTTCCAAGGGGAAAACGAGTATCAAGTACCTGGTGAGGGAAACAATACAGATAGATTTCCATCACAACTAATTGACACGATTCCACCTCAAATAGATAGTCCATCAGATATCGAATACGAGGAAGGATGTACAACTAGAATTGCTACTTGGAATCCGAATGATGAATATCCATGTAGATATGATATCTATCAGAATGGTATACTCATCGATACAAATTACTGGATTGGAACATCAATAGCATTTGATGTGGGAGGGTGTTCAGCAGGAGTCTATAACATTACAATCGTTGTATGTGATGGAGCAGGTAATTTTGTTTTCGATACAATTCGTGTGAATTCTCGCGGAAATCAGAGCAGTACAACTTTCATACATGGATTGATTGATACGGAAACGATCTTGTTTATTGGATGTGCCATTGCTATAGTAATTGTCATATTCTTTGTCAAAAGAAAATCAAAATAAGATGGGGCCCAGGGGGGGAATTGAACCCCCTTCAGAGGAGCCACAATCCTCTATCCTGCCGGTAGACGACCTAGGCCATTAGTTTTCGTGGCATTTTCTCGCTCTGTGATTTTGACTTATTAGCTTATCCGTAAGTCGTTCAGGGAAAGATTTGAAGGTCAGAAGGAAATAGTTAGTGCCAGGGTCATATAATTGACTAGAGTAAATTGCATTTTTTAGGAAGACACGAAAGTGAACATTTGTCGGAACTACCAAATAGTGGATTGACGTGATTATATAGGAGCTGATTTGAGGATGGGACTGATAGACATTCTAAGAAAATTGTCAACACCACGTAACCTTCTCGTGAGCATAGTAATGTCAATAGTAGTTGTAACTATCCTCGGATATGCAACTCAAGTTTTTGTTTATAGTATATATGGTAACTATACTATGCCGGATACACGATTTGGTTACACATTTGAAGAGATACAGACAGTTTTTGACGGTCTTGGCTCTGAGGGATTGCAGGCGTGGAGTATAGTTCATCTGCTGGACTATATTTTCCCACTTGTATACATGTTTGCAATGGCGTTTGGCATCTCGGTTGAACTCAAGAAAATCGACTGCTTTGATGAATACAACAAGCTCATACTAATTCCAATTACAGGATGTATTATGGATTATTCAGAGAATTTTTTGGTTCAGACTCAAGTATTAGCATATCCAAATATTTCGCCATTGGTCATCAACATTGCAAGCTATATCACCTTATCAAAGTGGATGCTTCTTGGGCTTGGTTTTGTAGTCATTATTGTGTTATTATTACAAATCATTTATCAACGAAATTCTATGGCATCAGACTGAGATTCCGAAAATGGCAAGAACAATCGATGTTGTACCATATGATAGTAGCTGGCCCATAAAATATCAATTGGAAATTGACCGGATAAGCCGAGTACTAAAAGATGAGATTGTTTCAACGCATCATATTGGGAGCACATCAATTCCTGGAATGCACGCAAAACCAATCATTGACATCATGCTTGAGGTTCGAAACATCGCAAGAATAGATGAGTATAATCAACAAATGATCGAATTAGGGTACGAACCAAGAGGAGAATTAGGGATACCAGGAAGACGTTATTTTAGTAGAGAAGAACCAATAGATGTGCGCACACACCACATCCACGTATTCCAGACAGGAGATAGAAATCTCATTAGGCATCTAGCATTCAGAGACTTCATGATTGCACATCCTGAGGATGCAGAAGCCTACGCAAAATTAAAGGAGCAATTAGCAGAGAAATTTCGAAATGATGTTGATGGATATGTTGAAGGAAAGCATTCATTCGTTGAAGCAAAAGAGAGAGAGGCAATTGCTTGGTATCAGAACAGGTAATTCGTTACTGATTCTTTTGACGTAGCCAGTTTTGATAGTGGACGAAACCGATTAGTTATTTGCCTTCAATGATTCAATGTCTTCTTCGAGATTTGTAATCCGTTCATTCATCTCAAGAATCGTGTCCAAAAGAACTGAAATAAGATATCCATAATTCAATGTATACTTGTTTTCCTTTCTATCAATGATATTTGCTTCCTCAAGTCGACGGGCAGCATTGGTAATTGATTGTTTTGAAACATTCCGTTTACTTATAATGGCATCAACAGACTTTCTCACTTCTTTTGGAGTAACAGGCTCACCCTGTAATTGATTGAGAAGGCTATGAAGAACCAATAAACCTGCAGACATTCGTGGATTCGTCAATTTTGCAAAGGCTACATCAAGATCTAGAACCATTGTGGTCTCCTACACGCTGAATCGTGTGCCAACCGTAAACGTTTGTTCTGTGAAAAATCTTCTGTTTAGTTAAATTGCCCATTGAGAGCACAATGAAACAAGCATAGTTGAGTAAACGTTTACTTTGTTTTAGTACAGGACAAAAAGAACAAATCCAAGTATTTTGACAACTGGAGTGAAGAGTGACTCCAGTGAGTATGGATATTGACAGAATCATCTTTGTAGGGGTTATCCACACGGATATAGATAGTGTCGAGCGTGTACGTAAAGTGGTAAAGGAAACTCGACCAGAAGTTGTTGCAGTAGAACTTGATAGAGAGAGATACAATCAACTCAGTCATCCAGACGCTTCAGATGCACTAGAACAGATTCCTCAATTCACCGGAGAGATGACACAGGATTTTATGCAGCACCTTGCTACTCTGGAAAAGACACTTGGAGAGATGACTGGTTCTAATGTGGGAGATGAAATGTTGGCTGCTATTGAGGAAGGAAAAGCTTTGGGTGCCAAGATTGCTCTTGTAGATCGACCAATGCAAGAAACAATGAAGGCATTGATGAATGTCCCTCTCAACGAACTCTTAGGATTAGTCAATATGCTGCCGGATGCTACAAGGGATATTGAAGAGGGAGGTGCAAAAGGCATAATGGATATGCTAAAAGAAGAGGGATCTATTGAACATATCATGGACCAATTTAGTAGTGAATTCCCAGGTCTTACTGATGTCCTGATAAGACAAAGAGACCACTATGTTGCGAAAGCCCTCCATTTCATTATGAATGACGTTTCAGGTAAGATTGTAGCTGTGTTAGGTGCAGGACATCTCCCAGGAGTAAAGATATCGTTAGAGAAACTAATCAAGGAGTCCTAAAGACCAAGCGAGGATAGCAAATCAGAAATACCCTCACCTGTCCGAGAACTAATCTTGAATATAGGGAGCTTTGCATCGACTTCACGGATGTCTTTAACTAGTGCATCAACATCAAACTCCAAAACAGGAGCAAGGTCAATCTTGTTGATCACTATTATATCTGCACGCTTGATTGTGAGTGGGTGCTTTCTTATCATGTATGGTCCCTCAGTCACGCTCACAACAACTATCTTCTTGGCTGCACCGAGAGGATAACCTGCAGGACATATTAGATTTCCAACATTTTCAATAAACATGATATCATACTTATCCAAATCTACATCTTCAAGCGCCACTTTTATCATCCGAGCATCCAAATGACAAGCAGTTCCAGTATTGATCTGGACAGTATCTACACCATGAGTACCAACTCTATCAGCATCAATTGTTGTTGCAAGGTCTCCTGCAATCATTAGGATTTGATATTTTTTCTGAAGTTTCTCACACATTGCCTCTATCAGTTGTGTCTTGCCAGTTCCAACAGAACCCATTATGTCAAAAACGGTGAGCCCATGTTTTTTGAAGGTCTCTGCATTTAGAGCTGCAGCATCTTCATTTGCACCAAATAAATCCTGACGTACATTGATATTGATGGTTCGATGTTCTTTATCGTCACTCATTGTGGTCTAAACTTCCTCGTCGATTATTTCTTGTATCTCTACTTCAGCGTATAGGTATTGACCAAAAAATGGTCTGATGATAGTCTTTTCAACGATGAGAGCAACAACACTCCAAAGAAATCCTTGCACCATATCAATCGATGCAAAGAACATGTTAACTGCGAAGGGTAGTCCAATTGTGTAAAAAATCGTCATATCAGGAAGAAAGCCACCAATGATTCCGCCACCAAGAACGACAAGTATATTGTAGGTACGGGTATCACGTTTAGCAAAGTAGATGGCATACCCTCCACCAATTCCAAGAAAGATATTACCAATGAGTGTCAAGACTGATAATCCTCCACCAGCCAGTGCACCTCCAAGTCCTACTGCAGTACCTGCAACTATTCCACCAAGCAGACCTCCAATAATACCACCCAATATTGAAAACATAAATCCAGGAGTCAGTTCCACTAAATCAGGGACAACAGGAATTTGAATTGTATAACGGACTATTAGACCAAGAGCTGCAATCAATGCAATTGTTGTAAGTGCTGCGGTGTTCTTCTGAATTGGTACAAATGACATAGAATGTTACCTCAGGATACCAAACTATCGAGATTTCTGCGACCAGCTTTCCAACAAGAAGCTTCTGGTTGCTTCATACCACTCTTCAAGCTGTTCCAAGATTTGATCTCGAATTGTTTCACTATCTTCAGCTCGGTATTCGTAGAAATAACCACCTCTTGGAATGTTTTTAGTATCACGCAAGACAAGACCTTTCGTGTGAAGTTTGTTCAAGATCCGCTGCACTGTACTTCGATCTTTCTCAATCCTCTCAGCAATGTCTTCCACTGTTTTTGACCCAGAGATAAGTGAGAAGTACACATCTAATTCAGTATCTCTAAGGCCAAAGGCACAGCAGAGTAAATCAGATGGATTTTTGAAATTTTTATGAAATAGACCTACAAGTGGATTCCGAGCGTTCATAGCAAAAGAAGTCAGGCGAAACACCAAAATAAGGGTTGTGTAGAGTAAACGCACATTCGCATGCTGATAATACTTGATTTCAAAAGGATTCTGAATAGTATAATATTGGTGTTCTACCATGGAATTCAGTCCATTTCATACAAGTCCCGACAACGATATGTGGGATAGAAAAAACACAAGCGAGAAGCGGATTCAACCAATTAACCTAGCACCTCTGAAGGGAGCTATTGAAGCAGATCCAGTCCGTTCTAGGGTGCTTCGAGTTCTTGTTGAAGAAGGTACATGGGTAACAACAGCTGACCTACTTAGAGCTGCTAGGCAAGAGAGAGCGATTGTGGGAGCTGTTACAATAGGTACAATTCTGAATGGATTAAATGAACTTGTATCATCTCGACTCATCATAAGTAGAACATCACTCACTTCTGGTATAGATTGGGCGGAATGGAGAATTAATCCGGACTGGTTAGAACCAACAAGAAAATTGTTACAAATGTTGACTAGACCAAAATTCAAGTCTGCATCAGCAGAAGATTTTTCTGGAAAAGTAGAGCGTCTGTTGAATGACACAACATAAATACTCAAATTTGAGTAACTAATTACCAATGGGTAAATTAATAAAGCAATACTCCAGGCAAAACGTATGGTCGATGTCACCACTCATGGAGAGCGGCATGAAGCTGATTTCACAATGGATGATGATATTGAATTGGAATACATACCATCATCAGACAATAGCGAGAGCATCAAAGAGATAGTGACAGCTAGTGTTCTAGCAGCACTATCGATTGCTGTCGCTCCTTCTGCAAGTATGATTATGAGAGTAGCTGGATGGGGGATTGCCCTCTTTGATCCAGTTTCATTATTCTGGATTGCAGCATTCTTAATTGGTGGTCGCCGAGTGGGAATTATCAGTACTTGTGCAGGAACACTTGGTCTCTTCCTATACGATCCAACAGCGATAGGTCCGGTATTCAAGTTCCTGGCCACGTTACCGATGATTTTGATTCCATGGTTTGGTGCGCAACAAATAAAGCCAATGGGAGGAGGGGAGGCCCTGGCCAAACCAGCAGTCTATTTCTCATTAATGACATTAGCATTTGTAGTTCGATTGGCTATCATGATACCTGTTAATTTTCTATATTGGGCAATAATGCTAACAACTATGGATATAGAAACTATTACCTACATTTTAGTCGTGGTACTTAGTATCAACTCGGTCCAGAGTCTTGGTGATGCACTCATCCCATATCTCGTGGTTTATCCAACAGGAATCTACAAGCATTTTGGAATATGGTAAATAAACACCATTAGTGACAACCAGCAATCGCTTAAATAGCATAACGGGTTACTGAGATTAAGAGATACCTCACGCTTGAAGATGGTGAATGGGATATGGTTCGACGTTGTGAATTCTGTGATAGTCCTGTCCCAGCTGATGCTACTATATGTCCAGTCTGCAAAGAAACGATAGCTGAGGAATCTTTGGAAAGAATCCTACCAATGCTTAAACGACCAGAGAAAAAAGAAATACACTTCATGGGAATACGAGAACGGATGTGGGGAGTAATTAGAAGGCCAGCAGTGACATTTCGCGACATCGGACAGAGACCTGATCCAGTAGGACCGTTTCTTGTCATTGTCATTAATGCCCTTGTAATTGCAGGGATGTTTCTGGCGCTCTCATCAAAAGTGACAACGGTCGTGGTTGTAAATGGAACTTCTATGGATACTGTGAATGCAAATATTCTTGTAAGTCCCCATGGAACATATTTCTATTTATTTGCCTTCATTGGATTGATTCCCAATATTATGCTAGGATTAGTCTATTTAGTCATTGGAACTGCATTTGCTCATTTTGCATTCAAACTGACAGGCGGAACCGGCAAACGTATGAAGACCTTATCCATCATTGGCTATAGTATGATCCCAGTCATTCTCGTTCGAATAATTTCGATAATAGTCATTCTTGCAGTAGTACCAGACTATCCGACAGTTGTGAATTTTAATGATTCAGACACTTTGGCAATAATTATACCTGAAATTATTGATTATGCATATACACTAGGAATATGGAGAATATTGGATATTTTGATGACAGGAGCATTCATCTGGACGGGATTTTTGCTAATATTTGGAATTCGAGAAGCTCATGATATGTCAACTGCATGGGCTACGATTGTTTCTATCCTCTGTATAATTGTTCTAATCCTTACTTTTTGGCAAGTCCACTAATTAGAAGAAAATTGTATAGAGGGGGATGATTACAAATGCAATAAGACCAACTAGTGCACCGACTTTATCTAAGGTACTAGCAACCATGAGCCGTTTTTTATTATCAGGCGCAGTAAGTGGTATAATTCCAGCACCACTCACAACACCGGCACCAAGAATCAGTAAAGGCCATAGCACGAGATCTGCAAAACCCCAAAGCCATATCAGCACGTAACAGAAGACTCCTATGAAATTAAGCACACTAGCAACAATTGCTGATATTCCATATCCATAGACACGCGCAATTGTATGAACGTCACGTAATTCGTCGCCTTCGACATCTTCTGCACCTTTGATTGTCTCTCGTGCCTGAAGGATTAGAAACGCAGTGAAAAAGAATAGCCAAGCTGGAACTGGTATTGATTGAGCAAGAGGTATAGGCAGAACTTCAGCATACACAACAGACCCATATAGAACACCGAATGCAAATGAAAATGCAACCATAAAATTACCAGCAATACCCAGTGCCTTAACCTTCGCAGCATAGATGTATCCAATGATTTCAAAACAGATAACGATCAAAGCGCTTATCGGACGACCAGGTATCCATGAGAAAAGAATTCCGAAAACACTCAAGAGCACAACATATACCCATGCTTGCTTGATTGTCATCCGACCACTTGGAAGAGCCCTATGAGGCCGATTGATTTTATCAACCTCGATATCAAAGATATCGTTCACAACGTTCCCACCTGCAGCAACAAAGAAGTAGGTAAGATAGCTGTAGAGGAAAAGATCGAGAATAGAAGAAAGTCCAGGACCACTCGAACCCCATTGAGTAGTGTAAGCTATTGATATGCCTGCAATGACTGTAAGTCCACCAA
Source organism: Candidatus Thorarchaeota archaeon (assembly GCA_016839245.1). The sequence continues at coordinate 14,128 of JAEOUN010000010.1, read as the reverse complement.
TGATGCAGTTCTGGGGACGAATGATAGAGAGAAATGCTCCAAAATCAATCCGCGATTTGTTGCTAATATCGGCCATTATGCGCTGCTTCCTAATAGTAATGATGTAATAGTGCAGATTAAAGACTTGCGGACAACATGATAGCATACCCAATGACTCATATTTGAAAGAAGGAAACAACGATGGTGGAGAATAGTGATGTTCGAAGATTTATCAAAGGAACAACTGATCAAGATCATTGATACTTATGCAAAAGCGTGGCAAGCAATGGATGGTGCATATTTCTTGGCCCTCGAGAAAAAGTATGGTATTGATGTGGCTATTGAGATGGACAAAGAGGCATGGAAGACATTCTCACCAATTGAAGCAAATAGAATCATGAAGGAGTTTGATATTCAGCCAGATGGTGGATTGAAATCTCTCGAGAAAGCTCTGGGATTAAGAGTATATGCCAGATTGAATGAACAATCAATGGAATGGAAAGATGAAAAAACTCTCCTTTTTACAATGAATGCGTGCCGAGTTCAGGTTGCGAGAAATCGCAAGGGTCTACCAGATTTCCCATGTAAACAAGTAGGAGAGATTGAATACAGTTACTTTGCTAAAACTATTGACCCACGAATTAAAACTCAATGTATTTTTTGTCCACCGGATAATCATCCAGAAGATGCATACTGTAGATGGGAATTCTCTCTGGAGGATTGATTCTTCTGGATAAGATTCTCTTTGGACCTGCGGGGTATCCTGATGAGGCAAAAGGTAAACCAGAGAGAGTCTTTCAGATATTAGCTGAAGCAGGGATGAATGCTCTTGAATATGCTGCGGTTCATGGACTCAGAATTAGTGAAGAGAAGGCGAAAGTTGTTGGAGACCTTGCCAATCAATATGGTGTTTCTCTGAGTATGCATGAAGCATATTATATCAGTCTTGCATCAAGAGAACAGAAGACAAGAGAGAGATCAAGAGAGCGATTGGTCAAAGCACTCAAATTCTCTTCCTTTATGCATGTCAAGCGAATCGTATTTCATCCAGGTACTCATGGAGGATTGAGTTATGAGGAAGCACACAAGGTCATTAAAGATGCGTTAACAAGTGTTTGGAATGAAGCAGGAGATATGGGCAAAGGAGCTTGGTTGGCACCCGAAATAGCGGGGAAAATTAGTATGTATGGTTCAGTTGAGCAAATCATCAAACTCTGTCAGGATGTGGAAGGATGTATTCCCACCATTGATTGGGCACATTTGTATGCAAGGAGTCAGGGCACGATAAATGACAAGGCGAGCTATGAGAAAATACTAGACCAATTTGAGAGAGAGCTTGGAGATTTATTCATTGATAACATGCATTTCCATATAAGTGGAATAACCTTCACTGAAAAAGGAGAAGCATCACACAAACCTCTAGGAAGAGAATGGGGACCCGATTTCTATCCATTGATGGAATTGGTTCATGATGTTGGATACAAACCTACCTTCATATGTGAATCTCCAAATCCTCTTCAAGGTGCACTCTATGCCAAGTTCTTATTTGAAGAGATAAAGAAGGCAAAAAAATGACTGAATACATGTTCATCCTAGGATCTAATTGGCTCCTGAGTATTGCAGAATTATTAGCCTATGTGAGAAATAGAGGGTATGTAGCAATACTTGTTGATCATTCACGAAACGTAGCAATTTTGGATTTCAAAGAGAAATTAAGCGTAGAAGAAGTCGTTGATTTGCAATCTTCACTTGGTGGATGTTATAAAACTGGTAGAGTAATTCAGAAGTACGACATTGATATTCCATTAAAGGCATATCCGACAGATGGTCACCCAGATAGAGCGGCCCTTGATGTCCTGAGTAGTTGTCCTTGGCTTCAACATCTGTGGCAAAGACCTCAAGGAAAAAAGATCAGGTTTGGAGTTAGTACTTATCCGGTCTTCGACGGAAGAGCACCCATCCAGTATCGAAGATTTACTCAGGGATTGAATAATATCATTAAGAATGTCCTCATACAGAAAGGAGCAAAACGAGCTGACTACTATGCGTATGACAAACCAGACAAGCGGAATCCCGAAAAGGTGAATCTATCACTCTGGCCTAAGACAATCGCACGGAGTAATCTGCTTACACCTCCAAATAATGAGATTCTTGCGGCTTTCACTGAAAAGTATCTCTATATAGCGAGAACAATGGTTGTCTATGACTCGATGCTCCAGCAATATCGTGATGAATCAAGACCCTATATCTCATCAGAAATCAGTACCAGTCCCAAAGTCTGTAGAACGCTATTAAATCTCGCAGGAGCGAGACCAGGAGATACTGTCTTGGATCCATTCTGTGGAACAGGGACACTATTGATTGAAGCAGCTATGCTGGGAATGAAATGCATTGGTGTCGATATCGAGGGAGATCAGGTTCAGGGAACAAAATCTAATCTTCTCTGGTTTGCTAGAGATAGTGGGCAGAAAATTGAGTTCCAAGTCATTAGAGGAGACTCACGTCAGCTTAGTGAGCTGATTCAAAAACAGGTAGATGCAGTTGCATTTGAGCCAAATCTGGGACCAGTGAGTTCCGCACAACCAGATATGGAGAATGCAGAGGATACAATTAGGGAGTTAACAGATCTTTACAATGAAGTACTTGGTCAAATCGGAGATGTACTCAGACCTGATGGTCGTGTTGCAATGACAATTCCTGTAATTATCAGTAATACGGGTCCGCTCAGCGTTGATCTTCATCAGATGATAAAAGGAACTGGACTTGGGATATACAAACTACTTCCAGCGGATATGATAAAAAGCAAGAGCAACACAAATCCAAGATTAAAACTCACCCCAGAAAGAGAACAATTGCCTGAACGAAAACGAGGACAAATTGTTCAAAGAGCAATCGTTGCACTTGAGAAATAATTAGAATAGGTAACGGACAACATCATCAATTATGGCATATGTCTGTAATCTTTGGATATCTTGTTTGACATATGGCATGACTTGGTCAAAGATCATGTCACGATACTCCTTTTGTGGTACTATCTCTCTCGTGACCAGTCCAATGAGTCGAAGCAACTCCTCAAGAGCGTCTCTGAGATGCTGGTATGCCACCTCATATACATCAATCTGAAGCACCTCGATTCCTGCTTCATCAACGGGGATACTCACAAAGAAGGGATATCTTCCCATGAGTGGCTCCATATAATTCTTCATTTTAGTAACGATTTGCTTTCTTTTAGATTTAGTAGTCTTAACCCTCATAATACCACGAAAGAGGTGGCTATAGACTTCTAAACAATCCATTGACTTCCCTGCCACAAGACACTCATCTGTTTCTTCATATTGGGTAACTAGTTCATCAATAAAATTCCCAAATTGCTTGAAGGTTTTTGGATTTCCTTGCCAGCTCTTTAGCATTGAAGAGATGTCAGTATTAGAAGGTATTTCATTTGTCATGAACTCCTTTAGGGCATATTCTAGCATAAACCGCATATGTCCAAGGCGAGCAGCTTTGGTAACCACCATGACAAATAGCAGCCAGTCATTGGCTTCCCAAACATAACGATTTGCCTCCGTGTCGATTGTTTTGAGGGTCTCGTTTGATGCTTTGTCAATGAATGTATGTGTCGCGGAGAGAAAAGGAGCAATAAGATCCATGTCTAGTTTGACTGCCTCAGAATAAGCACGGGAAACAATGTTTCTTCCACTACCTCGCTCTATCACCCAGACACCCAAAATCGATTTCTTATTCGACATGGAATCAACTCACTTAGAATAATGTTGTTTTCTAATATGATAAGCCTATATATGACGAGAAACTTACAGGCTTTTGGCATGTATAAAAGACGAATAGATAATGAATATAGGAGAGGGAGCAGGATTTGCTACCTGCTCCTTCTTTCATGTTGTGGAAATACCTAGTTTCTCCACCATTTCCTTGTACCGGTTTCTGACTGTCACCTCAGTAACCCGAGCGGTACGTGCAATCTCAAGTTGGGTCCTTCTGGCTCCAGTAAGGATACTAGCGACATAGATAGCTGCTGCAGCCATTCCTTTGGGATCTTTTCCAATAGTGAGCCGCTGCTCTCGTGCCATGTTCAGAATGTCAATCGCTTTCTTCTTTGCTTCTCCTGGAAGCTCAAGTTCGGTTCCAAATCTATGAACAAATTCAATGGGATTTGAGAAGGGAATCTTGAGATTGAGATAGCGAATAATCAACCGAACACAGAGACTGAGTTCCTTGCGAGTGATATGAATCTGGTCACATACTTCTTCCAGAGGACGAGGTACTTGATGTACTCGACATGCTAGATAGAGTGATGCAGCTATCATTCCAAGGATGGTTCGACCACGGGTCAATCTTTTACGGAGGGCCTTTCTGTAGATCACAGCGGAGGTCTCTCGAATCGAGTAGGGGATGCTCAATTGAGAACTTATTCTGTGGAGCTCGGTCATTGCAACTGCTAAGTTGCGTTTATCGGAAGAGTGAACTTTGGTGCGTATTTGCCATTTGCGTAACCGATGTATCTGTGCTCTTCTTGTCGAGGTCAACTTTCTCCCTGAGGCATCAACATTCTGGCGACCAATGATTGTGGTCAGTCCCTGATCGAATTTACTCCAGTCAGTCGGGCCTCCTACACGCTGGCGAGCATTTTGCTCGTCTGAAGTAAAGGCACGCCATTCTGGACCTGAATCGATAGAACGGTCAGAAAGAACAACACCACAATTAGAACAAATGACCTCTCCACGAGTCTGATCAATATAGACATCTTCGCAAGAACAAGCTGGACAACAATAGCTAGCCGCACCTATAGACTCTTTCGCCTGTTTTATCTTTGATTGTTTGCTGGCCAGTCCAATCATCTCCCTGCAACGTACGGGTAAGTATCGCTGCGGTTCGAGCTGTCAAAGTTGCGGATGCATGGTGTTCCACTGGCGTGTGAAGAAACACCTTGGCACGGTTTGGGCTTTTCTCCTTTGAAAGGATAAGCACCTATGCGCATAAGATAAAGTATTATAAGGTTGTCGTCGTTTAGTAAAATGTTTAATAAACTATATTATAGAAATATGACCTTCCTCACATGTAAAAAGAGAAGGGTCGAGCAAAATCCAAAACAATAATGGTCATATTTAGACTTATTTTCAATAATCATGACTCTTTTAGAACATCTGAATGACTGATTCATATCAGGCGTTTAGTTTATGAAGCAATGAGGGAAGAGAGTATTCGTCTAGGTGAATTCTGATTGAATAAGATAGAGGATGTTAATCCATGGGAATCCGCAAAACAGACAGTAGTGAAGTTACTTGCAAAGGCAGCTTCAGTAAACCCAGAGGTTGTTGTTCCTTCAATTGAAACACCACCAGATTCAAACCTTGGAGACATCGCATCAACGATTGCATTCATTCAAGCAAAGAAAGAGAAGAAGAATCCAGCTACAATCGCTGCAGAGATGTTAATACCTCTAGAACAACTTGTGAAAGAGGAATCTCTTGTCGAGTCAATTCAAGTGAAAGGACCATATATCAATATCTTCTATGACAGAGGAGAGCTGGCTTCAAGAACAATATCAGCTGTATTGAATCTAAGTGAACAGTATGGCAGGAGTGAGGAATTCAAAGGACGCCGTGCACTTATCGAATTTCCAGCAGTCAACCCTTCAAAACCGTTGCATATTGGTCATGCACGAAATGCAATACTTGGAGATACGCTTTCAAATATTTTAGAAGCTGTTGGCTATGAAGTGATTAGGCTTGACTATATCAATGACCTAGGATTACAGATTGCACAACTAATTTGGAAATTAAAGCAAATCAAAGATCAAAAGCCTAGTGGAAAATATGATCACTATCTAGGTCATCTCTATGTCGAAGTACAAGATGCCTTTGATAGTTCAGAAGAAGTTCAGAAGGAAGTCAGAGAAATTTCCAGAAATCTTGAAGACCGTGATAGTGATGATGCAAAACTCAGCGGCGAGATGGTAGACCAATGTGTCAAATCTCAATATGAAACAGGGTATAGATTAGGTATCTTTCACGATTATCAAGTCTGGGAAAGTACCATTGCTCATTGTGGCCTTTTAGAACATGCAAAAGAGATGATTCTAAAGTGCGATAATATCACGAAGCTTGAGAGTGGTGAGAAGGCTGGATGCATTGTTGCAGATCTCTCAGTGATTGATGAGTTTAAAGATTTGAAAGATCCTTACAAGATATTATTCAGATCAGATGGCACAAGAACATATACCGGGGCAGATGTAGCACTTCAGCTGTGGAAATTTGGATTGGTAAAAGACCCGTTTTATTATGATCTCTTTGTAACTCAACCTAATAACCAAAGATTACTCAGAACCGCAATAAGAGGAGAGAAGAGAGATTTAGGAAAATTCGACATTGTGCTTAATGTGATTGCATCCAGACAAGCTCATCCGCAGAGAATGGTGTATACAGTTCTGGAACTGATGGGATATAAAAAAGAGAGTGAAAACTCGCATCATATTGGATATGAGTTTGTTGGGCTTGAAGGAGAGGACTTTTCAGGAAGACAGGGGACTTGGATAGGATACTCTACAGATGAAGTACTTGACAAAGCAACAGAATTAGCAAGACTTGAGGTTGACAAACGAAATCCTGATGAGAGTATTGAGCAGAAGAATGCAATTGCGAGGCAGGTTGCATCAGGCGCGTTAAGATATTTCATGCTAAATGCATCACCGGATAGAAAGATTACTTTCAAATGGGAAGAAGCTCTCGATTTCCAAGGGGACGCTTCACCGTATCTTCAATACTCACTTGCTCGTGCGAACAGAATTCTTGAGAAAGTAGAGTCCAACATCCACAGAAGTGCCCATCTTCATGTTTTGAAAGAAGATGCGGAATTCGAGCTTATTAAGGCAATAGCAAGATTTCCACAAGAGATACTTGAGGTAGTTAAGTCTATGAAAAAGGATGTATGGGGAACAAGTTTTGCTTCGAACAAGATTACTGCATACGGTTATAGACTAGCTACGCTCTTCAGTAAATTCTATGATTCCTGTCCAGTCTTAAAAACTGAGCCTGAATTGAGAGATGCACGTTTATCACTTGTTCATGCATTTAGAGTGACCATGGCTAATTGCCTAACTCTTCTTGGAATACCTGTCGTTGAAAGGATGTAGTCTACCCAGAGGTTATTGTTGCTTTCTCTACTACAATTGACGGGGTGACCATAGAGAACGTCCTTCTTGAATCAGTACCAACATGTGTGATTCGCTTCAGAAGATCTAGCATATTGATACCAATTAGTGTGTTCTTGAGTGGGTGTTGTATCTCACCATGCTCAATATAATAGCCCTCCATAATCATCGCGCTTAGGTCACCAGTGGTCATATTTGGTTGATCCCCTGTATTTCTACAGACTACTGCTTGATCCATCTCAGCAATGAAATCTTCCAAGGTTCCTTTCTTAGGGCTAACAATAAAATTAGTCGTTGAAACGCTTGGTAGGCCAGAATACGATGGACGACTAGCGTTCCCCGTATTTGGAACCTCATCCTTATTGGCAGTATAGGAATTATGTAATAAGCTCTTCAATACACCAGATTCGAGAACTGGTGTCCGTTGAGATTTGTATCCTTCTGCATCAAAAGATCTCGATCCAATTCCACCAGGTAAAAGACCATTATCAATTATCTCAAGGTTTTTAGAAGCAATTTGATTTCCAAGGGCATCTGAAATATATGAACGACCCATTTGCACTTCTTCAGCATTCACAGCACCGGAAAATCCTCGACCAAGAACAGAACTTGCACCTAGTGGCGCAAATATCACTGGCATCTCACCGCCTTCGATAGTCTTAGGTTTGAGAAATCCGATTGCGAGTTCTGCAGCGTGATTTCCAACGAATTCAGGATCGATGTCATGGAGAGATCTTGAGATTTGATATTCATAACTGGCAGTCTGATCGCCATTATCTTTGATAATTGGATAAGAGTAGATTGATATGTATGTCTTGGATTCAGCTTTTGAAATTCCTAATGAATTGACAATTACGTTTATTGATGAGGCTGTATCTACACCAGCATCAATTGCATAAGTACGTCCCCCGAGTTTTTCTTTTGTTGCTTCAATGGTGCGTATAATCAAATCAGCTGTCGCTTCTGAAGATATTGTGTCAATTCGAGAATCAAAAAGATCAGGTGGATGTTGATATGAATTTTCAACTGTAGGAAGTGTGATAAAAGCTGGGTCTTCAATTGAAGCGTGAGCAAGTGCTAAAGAGTTGGATACAGCTATTTCAATATCAGAAGGATCAACTGTCGTAACATATGCAAAACCAATCTTTTTTCCGACAATTGTACGGACCCCAATCCCAGTATCACGGCGTTCACTAGCACTTTTAATCGAACTGTTTTCAGCCTCAATCTCAAAGGATCTGCTATGTCCAATGAATGCCTCTGCTTGATCAGCTCCCATTTTCTCTGCTAATTCTACCGCACGTGCACCAATATCGAGAAGCCTTTCTTTCACTTACATACCTCCCACAGGCACACCACGAATTCGAGCGTGTGGCCCCCCGGTCATCGTAGGAACCATCTGACCACTCTTCCCACAACTACCTGCGTCAAGCTCAAAATCATTTCCAATTGCATCGACTTTTGCAAGAATCTCCAAAATATTCCCTGCTAATGAAACATCGCGCACCATTTGAGATTTTTCGCCATTCTCAATGATATATCCATGACTTGCTTGAAACATAAATTGGCCTTTTGCAGATTGGGTATAACCATAATTGAAACTACAGAGAAGAATTCCAGATTTAGTTTCCTGAATTAATTCATCAACATCATAGTCGCCTGGTTCCATGAAAGTATTACTCATACGAGGAATAGGTTCATACATAAAAGATTGAGAGCGTGCTGCACCGTTAGGTTCCATTCCAAGTCTACAAGCAGTTTCGAGACTATGCAAAAGTTCCGTTAGAATACCATTTTTTACAAGATGTCGTTTTTTAGCTCTAGTACCCTCCCAATCGTAGTCATATGAACCACGCATTCCATCTAGAGTAGGATCATCAGTAATACTAAGATATTCTGGACCAACTACTTCTCCAACTTTTTCTTCTAACACTGTAGCATGAGCCGGCCAGTTATCAGCCTCTGCTGCGTGTCCAAAGGCTTCATGCGTCATGACTCCATTCAATATCGGATCCATAATGACATCATATGTCCCGCCTTTTGCTGGAATGGAAGATAAAAGCGAAATAGCCAATTCTGCAGCTGTTGTACCCAGATTTTGCGAGTCTTCACGTTCCATTGCCTCAAATCCGCCTCGTACGCTTATTGACCTTAATGTACGTTGGCGGTTTGCACCTTCTTTTGCTGTAGGAGCAGATATAATCCTAGGAATTGAATTCTCTGTATAAATCGATGTACCAAGCGAATTTGCAACATAAATCTCAGACCACATATCGCCATAGACTGACCTTGTTGAAATTATACGAGAATCAAAACTACTAGCTTGATCATCAATTTGCTTAACAAGCGCCATCTTTTCATCAATTGAAATAGAATCAAATTTCTTATTCACAGGAAACGATTGACGGTCTCGAATGTCGGGTCCATCAATATCGAATTTCTCAGCCACTCTATTTTTTGTTGCCATAGCAAGTTTTGCAACAGATTCCGCAGTAGACTTCATACCCTCAGGAGTCAAATCAGTTGTTTGTGCAAATGCCCAAGCCCCATCTATGAACGCTCTAATGCCAGCACCTTTTAACATAGAGGAGAGAGCCTGCTTTGTAATCCCGTCATTGATTTCAATAATTGTTGTAGTAGTATTCTCTATTCTAATGTCTGCGAAAGATGCACCTTTTTTTAGAGCAGCTTCAATAGCCACTTGCGCGAGGTCTTCCATGATGATCTCCTTTGCTGGAATTTTGAGAATATTGAGTTGTTTTAACTCATATGGCTTGGACATTCCCTCGCAAATAGAGATGTATTCGTAATGTTTCGGGAGTAATACACGGGTTATTCTTGGATAATTCCCTGATTTGAGTTAGACTACCGGAGGTACTCACTTGACAGAAGATTCAATATTAGAAAAATGTCAATCATGTCAGGATAATAGAGCTACGCATATGTGTGAGGATTGCGGAGCAACACTATGTACCGACTGTTTGGATAGTAGGTCAAATGAGTATACGGTCTGTGCGGATTGTCATCATTCACTTGGTGAACCCATCCCCGGAGAAAAATTCGAACGATGTCCCGAGTGCGAATCTGAGAATCTGACCAAAGGTAAGAGAACTATTGACATCTGTCCAAAATGCCATTCGACCAGAGTTGTTGTATTAGAAGATAAGAGACGGGCACTGGCTCTTGATATGAGACATGCAATTATGAGTATCCAATATGGATACACCAAATTAAGAGAACTCAACAATCAGCTAGTATCAGCAAAAAGACTTCTAGTTTCACTTCGAATGGCGAACTTTCTGCATTACAAGTGGATTGAAGAGAAACTCGAAGGAATTCAAGATGAGTTACCTCCAATAAAGAACAGAATTGGAAATCAAGCAGAGATAGTAGCACGAAGAATGGCAGCAGAAACAAAGAACTTCATAGATTATTCTAGATGGGCGCCGTCACAATTTCCCTATATTGAAGGAATTACCAATCGCATCACAGAACTTGGTATATACTACAAACAGAATGTCGATGAAGCAATTGAATCATTACGCATCACTCTGAAAGAAGTAAGAAGACAGCTTGATGGTCTTGAGTATTACAAAAATCAATTTGCAGACTTTTATGAACATGGTCAATTATCCGTTGGTGAACTCCCTGTCTGTGCACTTCCAGAAATAAAGGTCGCAGGTAGCGATTTCTTGAAGAATGACAAAGCAATTGGGACAATGTATGTCACCAATAAAAGACTCATGCTTGTTGCCGAGGTAGGAAGAGTCCGTCGAAAAATGGAGACCATCTTTGATTTTCCTTTAATCTATCTGAATGGTATTGAAGAAGATGGTCGATTTAGAAAGCGATTAGTACTCAAATTAAAACAGGGTGAAGTCAAGATTTCGTGCAGCGATCAGACCAAGAAGGTGTTTCCAGACTACATTGAAATTGCACGGAAATTTGAAAGATATATTCAGACAGATATGCAGAGAGTTCGAAAATTAGAACAAAATGATGCAAACATTAGTGATGTAAGATTGAAAATTGAGGGGATGATTTACTCACTATTATCAGTCAATCAGCGACATGATCAGCCAACAATCAGACCAAATGATGTATATCAGACACCACCGTGGAATCCAATTCAGGATAGAGGACATGACATCCCACTTGGCGGGGGATATTCACATCGAGATACTTTCAGAAGAGATCTGGAAAATTCGTTCGGAAGAGCTGACCCATCTCAGAGATACGATCCAGTCTATAGAAGCAATCCATCTTTAGACAACCTTGAGAGAGATGCTGAGTCTATTCGTAATGCGGTAAGAGAAACCGTTCATCTATTACGAGATGGAAGAATGGTTCCTGAAGATTTCATTAGAAGATACAAGGATCTCATGAGAGATTCATATCATACGAGAAGAGAGATTGAAAAACAATCAAGAAGCAATAGAGATAGTTTCTGGTAAGATGTAATCACATTCCAAGCTCTCGCTCTAATGATTTGATGTCCTCTTCTAATGATTCTACTTCACTAAGCGGTTTCTTAACAGCTGACACTTCAGCCATACCAGCCTCTGCATCAATCTCTTGCATAGCAGAGGCAATATCCTCAGAAGATACTTCCATTGATGAATCAAGGGCCTCATCAGATATTGACGACTCAATCTCGAACTCTTCAAGACGACGGGCAATCTCATCAACATTGGCTACCACTTTTGTCGTGTCTGTTGAATCGCCCAACATACCAAGGATTTTGGCAACTTCTTGGAGTGCAAGACTTGTCTTTGCTGATGTCTGTGCTCGATTTAAATGAGCCAATATCTTTAGAATCTGTAGACGAGATTTATCGACAGATAAAGCATATCGTCGAAAACGAATCATTTCTGTGGCATAAGTCTTGTAAGCATCCATCTGACCAGCTTTACGAGCTCGAACAGCACGGGCCCTAGTATCATGTTCTTCTTTCTCTAGCTTGTTTCTTTGACGTGCAAGTTGCTTACTAAGAATTCTAAGGCGACTTGATATCTCACTAACGTCAGGTTTCTTTTTGCCCCATCTAAATGCCTTCCTGATTGAAGCCAAGTAATTCACCTTTTCTCAAGCTCGTACTCTATTCTTTGATAAAGATGTTAACGTTTAAACCTTCGCAAGATAAAAGGAATTGGAATAAGTTTTTAGAATGTATTTTTGGAGATATGCAGATGATTAGTTGAGAATATTTCTGTAACAAAGCAGACTACCATTACTATTGACTTAGTTTGCCTAGCTTCATGAGTTCACTCTCAAGTACCCTCAGTCTTTCAAGAAGCGTTGCTCGAGCATCTGCGTACGAAGCACCATCAATAGATCCAGAACCAATTCGTGAATCTAACGCTCGGATTTCACCCTTTGTCTCTTCTACTCTGTGTTCAAGATAACTTGAACAATCGACTTCGTGGAGTTCTACTGATGTTGGTTCAACTCTGGATTGGATTTGACCATCCTTAATTAAAAAAATCCAGTCAGCCGTCCTTGCAACAGAATCATCATGAGTTACAAGGATTAATGTAATTTTGAATTCATCAACAATGGATCTAAAGTATTTCATTAGATGTGCAGCTGCAATAGAATCAATATTTCCAGTTGGTTCGTCTGCAAGTATGATTTTTGGCTTATTTGCCAATGCTACTGCAATGGCAATCCTCTGCTGTTCTCCGCCACTTAATTCATGCGGATGGTGCGTTGCTCTATTCTTAAGATTGACCAGCTCCAACAACTCATTTGCTCTTTCTATGGCAAATGATGATTCTTTATTAGCCGCAAGAATAGGCAGTTGAATGTTGTCCAAAACATTAAGACTGGGGATCAGATTATACGATTGAAAGATATATCCAATTGTTGTCAATCGGTAATTATCTAACTCCTCTGAACTCATTTCTGCAAGATATTTATCATTAATTTGCACCGTACCAGCTGTGGGTTTTTCTACACCGCTAATTATGTTCAATAGGGTGGTTTTCCCACTTCCCGATGGTCCCATTATAGAAATAAACTCGCCCTCCTCTACAACCAAATTCAGCCCTCTTAAGGCATTAACTTGAGTTGAGCCATATCCCCAGACTTTCACTAAATTTCTTAGATTTATCATAATTTTTTTCTCCTTGTTTTGATTTACGAATATTAATCCAATGAAAAACAACTATTGAACTAATTGAAACAATACAGTAAATTCCAAATATCAACAATATATCAGGCGTAAACAAACATCGTTCTTTTATCGAGCCTATATAATGTGCATTTCTAAGTGCTATGACTCCAACATGTGCAATTGTTCCAACAATGAAACCTACTAAAATGATAATTAGATTCCATAGAATCACTCCAATGCTGAATATTCTAAATATGTAGCTGTTCCTAATTCCTTTCAGTTTCAAAAGATTGATTTCATATTCTTGTATTCTTGATTGTAAGAATGCAATAATGAAGATTGTTCCAATATCAAGTGCAATGAAGCAGTTTACCATTATCTGAGAGAGAAAGAGTCTACTTTGTATCCAGTATTTGGCAGAGAGCGGTAATTCTATGCTGGACATTTGAACAACTCTAATGACATCAGGATGATCCAAAATGATTTGAAGATGATTATCATATATTTGAGACCCATGTAGTTTTACCAATATTTTAGTCTCAGATGTTCTACTATCAGTTGTTTCTATTCTATCATCTCGTAGGATAAACGAACTAAAACACGGGAATCCATCAAAGTCATCAGTACTACCGAGAATATTCACAATTCGATAAGATTCGGTCGATGAGTCATTACCTGGAATGGTCACAGAGATCCAATCACCAATTCCTTTCTCTAAACGATTGGAATCTTCTTTGTTTAAAACAATTTCATTCTCTTGGAAGCTATCAATGGTTTGAATAAAAGTCCCATTCTGTAACCACGAGTCTTCATAATATGCAGTTTGTAACCAAGATACAGGATCAATAGAACGGACCAAAGTCATT
>JAEOUN010000052.1 GCA_016839245.1 Candidatus Thorarchaeota archaeon | reverse complement strand
GGCTATTTCGGGGAATACATTAGGAAAAAAACAGCAAATTAAGTATCTACAATAATTTTTCCGGGTGTATAATTTGCGTCAGGTCCAACAGTTGTTGGTCGAAGAGGATTGCCAAATAGAACCCATTCACAAACAGAAACCGCTTGGTCTGAATTCAAAGTGTTTGAATTGCCATTTCGAATATTCTCAAGTTCCATTTTGATATCAGGATGAAGATTTTCAGTAATAGCTCGATCTACAGCAACCTTCACTTCTCCAATGTACGAGTGTGAATCCAGCATATCTAAAAATCCAAATTTCCATCCATCGCAATATGGGCAGTCTCTCCAGTTATCGAATGCTTCGACATTATTCATAGTATCTAATGTGGATCCAATATAGATAGAACCTTGGTCGAGGAATGCTCTTAGTAATGGTCCTTCCTGAGCAGTACTACAAGCTTCTGAATAGACTACAGGATATCCTTCAAATTTTAATGTTAACATCTGTTCTGAGCTGAGAATGATTGAATTATGTGTAGCCCATTTATCTGGAGTACCATGAATTCGTGAAGTAAATACTCCATCAGAAAATTGTAGAATAAACTCACTCATTGACATGAGTTTTTTATCATTCTCACTATACTTACTCAGAACTTGAACATCAAAGCCAAGACTAGCTAGACCTTCGACATATCGATTGGAGCGGCCAGGTTGACTATCAAATACTATGGCTATATTACTATCAACGATTCGGGGATCCATATGATAAAGAACTGTTCTAGGAGCACCAAAAATTCGACCAATAGGAAAATCAGGTATCGAATCGCCATCAATATCTTGAAGAAACCAATCAGAGAAAGCATATGAATCTTGATAGGCAATTTGAGTAGCTGGAAGTTCTTTATTATTCCCGATTAATAAGACACCTCTGTGAAAGTCAGGATTATAATTTTCTCGAATGGTTTTTTGCGTTAGTACCCAAGAACGCCCTTTTTCAATAATGAAATCACAATCCAAATCCTTCGCTTTACTATTGTATAAGTTGATGTTTTCTGAACCAACCTTCCCGCAAATTACCAACATCTTTGAAAGTTCATTACGTGGCATCTGCCCAACATCAAAGATTAGCTCATCATCAGACAATCTCTTCTGAGTAAATTTCTTGCTAATTTCATTAATTGATCCGGAACCAGATTTTCGAATTATATTCATCGCATTTCAACAGGAATAAAAACCTATTATGACTGTTTTGTGTTTGGGCTCTTCGAGCAATAACTGACAGGAAACAAAAAAATGAGCGATAAAATTAAGATAGTTTCATTTGATTTAGATGGAGTCCTTTATGATGGCTCAAGTGCTGCTTTTCCATTAGCACAACATCTTGGTCTGGGTCAAAAGTTTATGGAAGTCTATGCAAAAGTAGGTAAGGAAAAAAAGAATCTAGTGGAATCTATTCGAGAGGGCAGTAGGATCTGGAAGGGTATTCCGGCAGATGAAACATACGAGCACTTGATATTGGACATGCCTTTAATGGAAGGTGCTGAAGAAACTATACGAATACTAAAAGAGAAAGGATTAGCTGTTGGTTGTATTTCTAGTGGAGTAAGCCAATTCTTTATGAAACCCTTTGCTCGGAGGTTAGATCTTGATTTTGCACATTCAAATGTTTTAGGCGAATTAAATGGGGCACATGATGGAACAGTGAAATTTGTAATGGGGGGACCTCAGAAGGCAGAAATAGCTCTAAAAATTATAAAAGAAAGAGGACTTGACAGAGCTAATCTTGCAAGTGTAGGTGACGGCACAAATGATATTGATCTTTTTAAGGTGTCAGCACTAAGTATCGCTTTCAATCCTGAAAATGAATCAGTGAGTGAAGCTGCATCGTTTGTGCTTCACTCAAAGGACCTGCGTTCAATACTGGAATATTTCTAGGGATATTAAGCAAGTATTTTCCGAAATGCATTTTGAATTGTTGCTTTCTCGTCATCCGTAAGACTTGGATGAACCGGAATGTCGAAATGTTTGGCACCAATCTCTTCAGATATTGGTAGCTTCACTTTAGAATAATCGGGGTATTTTACAAATTTGGCCCAACGCCAATTCTGAATATTGAGGTATGTGCCTTGTTTATGACATGGAAGTGCGTAGACAGCTCTAGACCCAACGGCTTCGTTTCGTAGCGCAGTGACAATTTCATCTCGAGTCATTTTATTGGAATTGAGTCGTGGAACATAGAGATGGTAGGATGATTCAAAGCTAGGATCTTCAACTTGTGGTTTTATCTCAGGAAATTCTGAAAAGAATTTATTATATTCATATGCATTCTTTCTGCGTTGTTTAACTAGGGTGTCTAATCGCTTCATCTGCTGAACACCAATTGCAGCGACTATATCCATCATTCTATTATTGTAGCCTATTCGAAAATGACTGTAACCACCCTCTTTGCCGCGACCATGATTCTTTATCATTAGCATTCTATCATAAAGTTCTTCATCATTGGTGGTTATCATTCCACCTTCGCCAGTGAGGATGTTCTTTGTTGCATAGAAAGAGAATGTGCCAACATGACCAATACTGCCAACACGTTTTCCACCTATCGCTGCGCCATGAGCCTGACATGCATCTTCGATAACCATGAGATCGTGGTCATCAGCAATCTCCATGATATGTTTCATGTCTGCAGGCATACCAAAAATATGGATAGGCATTATTGCCTTCGTCTTTGGTGTAATTGCATCCTTTATCTTCTCTGGATCAATGTTGTATGTATCAGGTTTGACATCAACAAAAATTGGAATTGCGCCTAGCATAGTAATTGTATTCGCCGAAGCAATAAACGTGAAGGGGGATGTAATTACTTCATCACCAGGAGCAATATTCATAGCTTCAAGAGCCGTACTTAGTGCAGTCGTACCATTTGATGTGACAGTAGCGTATTTTGTTCCGATGTAATTAGAGAATAACCTCTCAAAATCATGGGATACTTTTCCTTCTGCCAGCATTCCTGACTCAAGGACTTCTTTGACAGCATCAATTTCATCTTGCTCAACAATTGGCTTTGTAAATGGAATCATTGCTATTCCCGTTATGTTGATAGATGTAATAGCGTTAAAACAGTTATCAATGTGGTATACTTGCACGATAAAAATCATTCATCGTCTATTTGGTCTTCTAGTTCAATCTGCTTTCGTTGCGCTTCCAGACTTGCAGTTCTTCGTTTGTTCTCAATCATTCCAACAATACCAATAGAACTCGCCATAACTGCAAGCGCGACCATCATATAGGATAGGTCTCCAAGCAAAAAAATGACAGCAAGACCGAATCCACTTAGAAAGCCTGTCACTGCTCGAATATGATTCGTTGTTTTACGCGGCGTAAGACGTTGGCTCATCCAATCTACAACTGTTGAAAATCCCAAGACAAGAGAGAACATAAACCAGAACCAAGATGGTGTTAAATTTATATGAAATAAAACAAGAAACCCAAGTCCAAAGAATAAGCCACCATAAATCCCTGCACATCTACCGCACAAGTATATGGATCGACCCATAAACGTAACTCGTAGACAGTGTCCATAAAGAGATGGCGGATGATGAGAAAGCAGCATGTGCATTCCCTCTTTCAAATCATCTGAACGATGCCACTCAATTGCAGAAGGATCCAACTCATCATCATGCGTGACTTGTTTGTAATCTTCTTTCATTTCATCCACATATTGGAGGCGGATTTCTTGTCTTAAAACATATTGCCTAGGTTCTCTTGATATAAAAAAAGAAAAGACAAATGCCATTTCCAACTTTTTTAAATTATAGTTAAATCAAATACATTAAGTATTATTAAATAATTATTAACATAATTTTGGTCGTCGAGATAAAGATTCATAATATTATATTGCAGTTCAATCAAAGTTTTCTAAAGAAATCATGATTAGTTAATAGAATCTCAATGTTCTTTGTTCGAATTCCAATTTTACTCTCAAGCAAGATATTCAATACAATTTCAATATCCATTAAGTGTACAGGTGGTACAAACACTTTTGTCTCGCCGGATTTGAAGCCAAGCGCCTCTCTCTTTGCCTCATCTGTCGCAATTCCATTTGTTATTAGGAGACCATGATTTGCCTCGTTAATGAGCATGGAACCTCTTATTTCCGAAATTACATCAGCGCCAACAGGATCATCAAAGTCAGACTTCTTAGCATATACTAAGACACGCGACCCACCACTATCATCAAGCCACGATGTTACAAACATTATGTTGTTAGATGTTCGTCGAGCTAACTCTGCATCCTTAACATTAATGCGCACATAATATAGGATTGACTTCACAAGCTCTTCAAAACTTCTCAAATCGAGTTGTGCTATTTCATGACGTAATTCGGTTCGTGTTGCTTTATTAAAATCGTGCGCACGGCTTTGAATCTCTTTGATTAATTCTTCATCAACTACTCCGTCACACAGATCATTGTATTTGTAAAAGCCTTGTCCGGCTCGTACGAAATATGCAGGACGATTCTCTTCATAAGCCTGCTTTCTTTCTATAGAAAATGATGCAGACACAGAAGATGGCTCTCTCTGTAAAGCTGCAGCAATTTGCTTGTAATGTATAGGTACGGAACGTGCATGCTCAGAAAGCCATTCTTTCAAAGTATGTCTTTGTTCTTGTGTATCAACCATGGTCAATGCTTCCTTGTAGCAGGTCTTAGGTGAATCCGTACTCACAGAATCCATCATTCTATTATCATAGAGCAACTTTATGATTGAATTAAACAGCTGTCTTTTTGTTAAAGGCAACTATATATATCATGTAATTGTCCTTTAAGTTTTTAAATAGCAAAATCATATAAATTTTAACTAAAACTTCTGATGGTAATTGACAAGGTAAATCTATGCGTATTTCTCGCGCATGTATTATAATCAAGTATAGTTTTTTTTAAGTGAAAGAGAGATTACAATTAGAAACTAGCATATATGGCATATCATCTAACTTAACACAATTTGATGCCGAACTGATGTCGAGATATCTAATTTCATCTTGCTGATTGCTTAATGAGTAGAGGTCACTCTTCGTTCTTTAGCTTCTCTGATGTGAACCTTACCCGAATGAACTGCACAACTAACACAGTAATACGAGGTTGTACGATGTGTTGGAATGAATGCGCCTTGTTGTCTTAGCTCTCGTGCAATTTGTGGTTCTACTGAGCTGACAATCTTCGTGTATTTCTTTGCTTTGTCTGCAGGTACCAAACGACCGCATCTAGAGCATTGGACTGACCCTTTATGACCAGATCCACCTTTTGCTCTTCCTGAACTCTTTCGTTTCTTAGCCAATTAACCTAATATTCCACCTTGGTTTTAAGCCACAATACGCAGATATTCTGAGCTTAAATCCTTGTGGATTTGACTCAACGATTTAAAAAAATGAAATGCGTATTGAAAAATAAAAAACCGATTTTTCCAAGGAAAACAGTTTAATCCAGCTTTGAAATTGCAAGCATCATTCTAGGTGAAATAGAATGACTGATGAGTTACTTAATTTGATGCGAGAGAGAATCGCAGTGGGACTTGAGAGAGAAAAAACGAAGGAAGCAATTGAAGGTTGGGAACGTAGTGCTCTTTTGATATTAAAGGAAGGAAAGGAATATAATTTTCTCGTCAGAGACAACACAATTTTAGTCAATTCAGGGGCTATAGAAAATCCCGATATGAAGATAGAGAGTAATGAGGAAACTATCAGAAAACTATTCTTGGAAGAGATAAGCGCAGCAGAAGCTTTGCTAAGACGTAAATTAAAGGTCAAAGGCTCAGCTTCAGATCTTATGAAAATTAGACACATTTTCTAGACATACAATTCTCTGGAGGTTCATTTTTGGAAGATATAGTAGTACAGAAACTGACTTCTGTTGTTGGCGAGGAATATATTTCAATCAAGGAGGATGTCCTTCTTACATATTCAGTTTCTGCATCTACAAGTTACAATCCAGTTTTGCCTGGCGCAGTTGTCAGACCAGCCAATACCAAGCAGGTATCAGAGATAATTAAAATTGCCAATGAGTATAAGATATCTGTAACACCGCGGTCAGGAGGATCTAGTCTTCAAGGAGAAGTCATTCCACAGGAAGGCGGACTTGTGATTGATCTCTTACGATTGGATGAAATCAAGGTGCATCAAGATCTGCGTTCCGTCACAATTGGTGCGGGTATCAATTTTGGTCAACTTGACAAATATCTCAAGAAGCTCGATCTTTGGTTACCAGTCTATCCGGGGTCATCACTTACAGCAACCATAGCAGGAAATGTTTCGGTCAATGGTTCAGGTTTTGGTTCAAGCTATTTTGGATGCATCGGAGAATTAGTACTTGGTCTTGAAATTGTTCTTCCAAATGGTGATATTGTGCAGACTGGGTCTGAAGCAAACCCATATGCACCGGGACCTTTCTTAAGATATGCCTTTGGCCCTGATCTTACTGGTCTATTCATCGGTTCTCTAGGGATTTTTGGAATCATCACCAAAGTCTCGGCGAAGACCTTCAAGAGAATGCACTATTTTGACTACAATACTTATGGATTCAATTCCGCTCAAGATGCTGAAAAATTCATTATTGAATTGAAAGAGAATGATGTTACTACTGTTTGGATAGCCATTTATGAAGGCAGGATTCTTGATTTCTTTTTGGAGATGGTGGGAGAAGAGTATGGAGTTCCAAACCATGAATGGCCTTCAATAACAGTTTCTTTAGTCATTGGTAATATTAGAGAGGATATGATGCAGAGTGATGTTTTGATAACAGAGGAAATCTGCAAGCGAGTCGGCGGACATGTAATTGGAATCCGCGAACTTCCCAAAGGTGAATGGGATGATAGGATGCGGGAGCTCGCCCGTTCATCATATGTTCATGGTTGGCACTGGCGGATTCTTTATCATCATCAGACTATATCTCAATGGCACCGTACTCTTGAAGAACTTTGGCCAATCTTCGACGAGTTTGGAGTATTAGGTCACACTGCGGGATTCCAGTCAGGGCATGCTTCGTATAATTATTACCCACAGATATTCTATGATCCACAGGACAAGGAGGAGGAAGAAAAAGCACGAGCTGCTCATAAGGAATTAGCAAAACGTCTGTTTAAGACAGGAGCTGTTCCATTCAAATTTGCACCTTATTGGATTGATGGAATTTCTAAGATGGATCAATACATGAAATTTCTGAGAGAAATAAAAGAGAAAATAGACCCGAATAACATATTGAATCCTGGTGCAATTCCATTATTGGAACCGGAGGTGTGATTCAGGTGGAGAAGAGAATACTTGACGAATTAGCTACTATTGTGGGAGATGAGTATATCTCCAATCGACCGGATATTCTTCTTACATATAGTCAGACTGCATCTTTGGCATCGGATCCAGTGCTTCCTGGTGCTGTGATTCGTCCAGCTACAGCTGACGAAGTTTCGAAAATATTGATTATCGCAAATAAAAATCAAATTCCAGTAACTGCAAGATCTGGAGGATCTAGCCTTCAGGAAGAAGCAATTCCAAAACCAGACGGACTTGTTATAGAACTCATGAGATTCAACGAGATTACACTTCATAAAGAACTAAGGTCAGTCACTGTTGGAGCGGGAGTAACGTACGGAGTGTTGGAGAAATTTCTGAAAGAGCAAGACCTCTTCTTACCAGTATATCCAGAATCCGCTCTTGTATGTACAATTGCTGGAAATGTATCAGTAAATGGAGCAGGACCTGGATCGAGTGGATCGGGTTGCACTGGAGAACTAGTTCTTGGATTAGAGATTGTACTTCCATCTGGCGAAATCATTCAGACAGGAACTGAAGCCAACCCATATGCGCCAGGACCATATCAACGATATGCCTTTGGACCAGATATCACAGGAATTTTCATTGGGTCATTGGGGAGTTTTGGAATTATAACAAAAGTATCAATGAAGGTATTTAGAAGATACAAGTTCTTTGACTACAATACATATGGTTTTGATACACATGAACAAGCAGAAAAATTCATGATCGATCTAAAGCAAAATGGCATTAATGGTATTTTCACTTCGCTTTATGAAGGCGCTGTTCTCGAGTTCTTTATGGATATGATAGGTGAGGAACTTGGAATTCCGCAGTATGAATGGCCATTCCGTACAGTGTCCATGGCTATAGGTCGAGTACGAGAAGATCAGATGCGAAGTGATGCCATCCTTGCACAAAAGATATGTTTGGAAAATGGGGGACAAGTAATTGGTATATCTGAACTCCCAGAAAGCGAGTGGAATGGAAGACTCTGGTTTTTTGTTCGAGCCTGTTATGTCCATGGATGGCACTGGAGAACATTGTATCATCACCAAACACCGACAAATGCACATCGTTCGGTGGAAGAGATACGAAAAGCCTTAGACAAATATGGACTTGTAGGTCACACTGCAGGATTCCAATCTGGACATTCTTCTTTTAACGCCTATCCCCACCTATATTTTGACCCACAGGATCCGGAAGATGAACAAAAGGTAAGAGATGCACACAAAGAATTGGCAAGGACTCTGTTCAAGACGGGAGCTGTTCCATTCAAACTTGCAGAATACTGGTCTAACGCAATCGAAGGTATGGACAACTACATGACACTTCTAGAACTAGTGAAGAAGACAATTGATCCCAAACGTATTATGAATCCACGGGTACTAGCCGGTATTTGATTTTCCATCATTCCACAACAATTCGTGTTGAATTTGATTGATCGCCATTCAATAATGCCTTGAGTGAGCCATACTCCATCATAGATATAATTGAAACATCCAGACCTTTTTGAATGAGGTCACTAATTGGTTCAATTGCAGCAACCTTTCCTTTCATTGCGCCACTTGCATCTTGAACTCCAGCTTTTCCCATTTTTTCAATAGCTTCATCTAGATTACTCAGATTAACTGTATCGAAAAGTTTTGCATTCGGATTTATTTTGGGGTCACTATCATAGATGCCATTGACATCAGATGCATATATCGCTCGTTTTGCTCCAAGTTCTCTCGCAATAAGCGATATCATCGAGTCGCCACTACAAACTGAAAAACCCATTGCAGAATCAATAAGAATGTCGCCTCCTATCAATGGGACCATTCCCATCGATAGGAAGCCTTTGAGAGACTCAAGAAAATGACTAGAGATACGAGTTTTCTCAGCTGTCATCATTGATGAAGGATACATTAGACACACAGGGATACCAGCTCTATATAGAGAATCTACAACAAGTGTTCTCAATTCAGCAACTTTAGCCTGTGTCCAAGACAGTGGCAGAAGCTGTTCAGGACCGGTAAATCCCCTATGTAGTCTGTGCTCAAGAACTGGCGGGTGACCAAATGAGCCAACACCTTGAACTAAAACCAAGGACTCAATGAGTTTCGAGTCCATACACTCTCGAATTTCCTGAGCAGCTGCGTCTAAGACTCCTGCCCTAAATGAATATGGTTTTGATTTGTCAGTTATCAAAGCGCCGCCTAGTTTAAGTACCGTCAATTCTTGAGCCATAATTTATACCTCTTTCTTTAGAATAGTGTTTGCACTGGGTATGTCCAAACTGTCGGGAATATAAAGGGCATTAAGAGGATAAAGATTGTAACAATTA
This sequence comes from Candidatus Thorarchaeota archaeon, assembly GCA_016839245.1. The sequence goes on along the minus strand of JAEOUN010000052.1, from coordinate 1,111 downwards.
TTGGAACAATCCAATTATCCAAACCCTTTGGAGATAATGCTTCAGCAATTGTAGCTACAATGCTAATCAGAAGCACAGGAACCAATAGTGCAACCATGTCCCATGCTAATTCAAGTGAGAAGAAGAATAGAAGGACATAACTGAATAGGAAAGATCCAATGAACATACCTATAGATCCAGCAATTGTTCTCTCGGATCCGCCAATACCAAATTTCTTTTCGCCGCCATACTTGCGACCAATGACATCAGCTAGACCATCACCTCCTGCAAGGCATCCAAAGACAATAATTGCCATTGGAGTTCCTGCACCGCCGCCAGCAGGGACATAGAACCAGATTATGCAATAAACAATCATGAGAAATGCATAGTACAAAGTTCCACCCAGAAGCTCACGTGGATCACCACTTCGAGACATAGATTTCACAAAGTCTTCATTCTTTACTTTTCCCGTTCCTACAGCTGTGAATTGAAGGACGAAGAATAGAGGAACAATCATTGCAAGCCATCTACTAAAGATACTTCCTGAAAACAACATCCAAGTTAGAATCCATAGTGGAGCTGCAAAGATATGAATAATTTTTCTTGTTACATTCGTGGATAGTTTTCCACTTTTCTCAATAGCCGCGTTGATTTTTACAAGCATCAAAACAACGAGCAATGAGATTACAAATGCTATGATATCCCAGACTAAATCTAGTCCAGGAAAACCAATCAGATCAAACAAGTTGAATACCATGTATGTTCTCCTCGTGATTTGTTGTTGGACAACAGCCGAGAAAGATGGTGGTATTAAGTATTGTGAGAACGACGTAAAAAACAACGGCATAAGTCGAATTAAATACTAAAGAATCGCAATCCATATTATTACCTACTTTGTCAATTCGAGTGTCTACAATGCAGACAATTCAGTAGTAGCAACACAATGACAATGAATCATGCTGATGAAACTTGATATCCTAGAAAAATGAGGAACATATTATGACCGAAGTAGACTTTGATGAACTTATGGAAAACCTAATGCAATGTAGAAGATGTGGTATTTGTCGAAATGCAGTTTATGAAGACAAAGGATTCGATGGAGTGTGTCCAGTTTGGAGAAACTCTTCAGGTT